>NZ_JBYOKO010000016.1:0-132332 GCF_057799275.1 Chryseobacterium sp. 14P4.3.2 | reverse complement strand
GGCAGTTGCCCCGCTTTTTTTATTACCTTAACCTGCGATGAGAATTTAATTTCACTTAAAACAAAAACAATGAATTTTAATAAATTAACTCCTGAATTACTGGTAAGCGATATCAATCAATCTAACCTATTTTATATACAGTATCTTGGCTTTACTCTAGAATATGAACGAAAGGAAGACCAATTTATGCTGATTTCTTATGAAGGATCTCAATTTATGCTCGAACAAGACCATTCTGAAGCATGGATTACAGAGGTACCTGTTTTCCCAAGGGGAAGAGGTGTTAATTTTCAGATTGAAGTAAGCAGTTTAAGTACTATTATAGCAAAAATTAAAGAATACAATCTTACCTATTTCAAAGAACTAAAAGAACAATGGTATAGAATAAATGATCAGGAAGAAGGAGTCAAAGAATTATTAATTCAAGATCCGGACGGATACCTCTTAAGATTTCAGGAATACCTGGGTGAACGAGATTATAAAGGATAAATCTGATCTTAAGCTTTAAAAAACGAAAAAAACAAAATACAAAGCGGAAAATAACTCCCGCTTTGTATTTTGATATAAACTTATTTCATTTTCAGCATCTGCTCTCTTCCAGCCCCTATGGAAAGATAAGTAACCGGAACTTTCAGCTCCATTTCCAGAAATGATAAAAACTCTTTTAATTCTGAAGGCAATTCAGAACTGCTTTTCATATTGGCAAAATCTGCATTCCAGCCCTGCATCCATTTAAGAACGGGTTTTGCATTTTCCGGAAGTACCCCGGAAACGGTTTGTAATGTACCATCTTCAAGCTCATAATGAGTACAAATAGCAACAGATTTCAGTCCGCTTAAAACATCAGATTTTGTTAATACCAACTGAGTTACCCCATTGATCATCACCGCGTATTTCAAAGCAGGCAAATCTAACCATCCTGTTCTTCTTGGACGTCCGGTGTTAGAACCAAATTCCCTTCCCTTCGTTCTTATCTCGTCACCTTGTTCATTAAAAAGTTCTGTTGGAAATACTCCGTTCCCTACTCTTGTACAATATACCTTAGCAATCCCATATATTTCTTCGATTTTTTTTGGTGAAATCCCCAATCCACTGCTGGCTCCCGATGCCGTTGTGGAAGAAGATGTAACATAAGGATAGGTACCATGATCAATATCCAGCATTGCGGCCTGAGAACCCTCCGCCAATATCTTTTTCCCTTCAGACAAAGCTTTATTCAAATAGATCTCGGTTTCTGTACAATTGAATATTTTCAGAAAATCTACTGCTTCAAAAAACTCATTGTTTATTTCCTCCAGAGAAGGTAGAATCATATTCCCCTCTGCAAGCATTTTGTAATCTCTTTCTACAATATGCTGAACTTTACTTTTGAAATCCGGAGAATATATATCTCCCATTCTTACGTTCTGTCTTAAAATTTTGTTTGAATAAGCTTGTGCAATACCATTTTTAGTGGTTCCAATCGTTGTATAGTCAGGGTCCTCTTCCATGAAAATATCCAGAAGCTTGTGGGTAGGCAAAACCAAATGGGCTTTTCGGGAAATAATAATATTTTCTTCAGGGCGAACAGTTTCGTCAAATGCTTTAAGATTCAAAATCTCTTTTTTAAAACTTACAGGATCCAAAACAGTTCCCGTTCCAATTACATTCTGAACTTCCTTCATGAAGATTCCTGAAGGAACCATTTTAAGCGTAATTCTTCTACCGTTTCGCTCTATACTGTGTCCAGCATTAGATCCTCCGTTAAAGCGAGCTGTAATGTCATAATTTTCACTGATAAGGTCAATAAACTTTCCTTTCCCTTCATCTCCCCATTGCAGTCCTAATACGATATCCATATATTTAAATTTTATGCTGCAAAGCTATGAAGGTTTGAAAGTGAGGCCATTGCCATTTGGCAAAAAGGAAGTGCTTTTTGTAAAATGTATTATGTAAAAGTATTAATGAAAGATAAAGAATTTTAAACATCACAAAATAAACTATAAACATCGTCCAAACACTCTTACCTCTCCCTATACTATATTCCTTCTGATACGGCTTAATGATGAGGGGGTAACTCCAAGATAAGAAGCCAGCATAGATTGCGGAACTCTATTGGCTAATCCCGGATAGTGGTTTAAAAAATGGAGATAGCGGGATTTTGCATCCTGATTAAGCATGATGCTTGCTACTTTCAATTTATTCTCTACAACGAATGCATGAATTCTGGCAAATAAAACCGGCCATATTTTAATTTCTTTCTCTAATACCTTAAAATGGTCAAGATCAATCACAAGGACTACTGCATCTGTAATTGCTTCGATATATTCATGAGCCGGAAGCTGATCAGTAAACCCTTGAAAATCGCCAATAAACCGACCTTCATAGATGAAATAACGGGTAAAATCATCCCCATCTTTATTGTAATATAGGGAACGAAATACACCTTCTTTTACAAAAGCAATCCTTTGGCTTACCTTTCCCGCTTCTATAAAAGGATCTCCTTTCTGCACTTTAATTTTCTGAATTCCCTGTGCAATCAAAAGTTCGTCCTGTTCGTTCAGGATTCCAAATTTTTTAATGTAGTTAAAAAGCTCTTCCATGTTTTGTTTTATCCACAGAGTGCGGAAAGATAAAGGTATAAAAGTGGTTTGTAAAAACAATTGTCATTTGGTAAAAAGACAAAGAGATTCATTAAAGACACTACCGGAAACCTTTATTTACGCGAAAAAAAATGTTAAAAACACCTTGCCAAGCCCTGATACTTTGATATTTTTGCTCACAAAAATTTTTATTCATGGGCGAATCAATCAAATTACAATTATATTTCAATGAAAATATAGAAAGGGAAAATCAAAAGTTTTTCTTTCAATATACCTGGAAAAAGCATTTAGGTGAACTTAAAAGAGTAATCTTATATACCATTCTATTTCTGTCGCTGGGATTTCTTCCTTTAAAGTCCCTTAACCTTGGTCCTGTTACCATCATTTTTAAATATGGAAGCTTCCTGTTTATCGGATATATCGCCTTGCTTTTATATCAATATTTCATTGCTAAAAATAAAACCTTCAATTTTAATTGAAGAGCAAATTGAAAACCTTAGAAGAAAACATGATGAAATAAGCTTTATAACACTTCATCAGGATAGTATTACCGTAAAAAATCCTTTCAGCACGATTAATTGCGTCTGGGAGAAAACCAATTACAAAATTGTTGACCAATATCTTATTTTAAATATACAGAATATCAATTTCATTTTTACAAAGTCTGAATTTAAAGAAAATGAATATCAAATCTTCTTAGATTTTATTTTGCAATACTCAAAAAAAGCATCCTGATCTGCTTCTCAATAAAAAACTCCTGCATCAAAACAATGCAGGAGTTTTTTATTTTTCAAAATGAATTATATCGTCTGTTTACTAAAAACATGCACATCCCTCTGTGGAAAAGGAATTCCTATTCCGGCTTTATCAAGAGCTTCTTTGCAGTTGATAATCAATTCTTCATTCATTTTCCAGAAGTTTTCTGTAGAAGTGGTTGCTCTTATGGATAAATTAACTGCGCTATCTCCAAGTTCAGTCACCATTACCTGCGGCGCAGGATCTGCAAAAACATACTCGTTGCTCTTAATAATACTCATTAAGATTTCCTTTGTCTTTTTAAGGTCAGCATCGTAAGCAACTCCTATATCAATGGATGTTCTCCTAGATCCTAGCTGACTAAAATTCGTAATGCTGTTATTAGAAACTACTCCATTAGGAATAACAATCAATTGGTTTTGGGCAGTCACTAATTTTGTATGAAAGATATCTATAGCCTGTACAGTTCCTGAAACCCCACTATTAGTAGAAATAAAGTCACCTATCTTAAAAGGTTTCAATAATAAAATAAGGATTCCTCCGGCAAAGTTTGTTAGTGAGCCCTGTAACGCCAGACCTATTGCCAAACCTGCGGCACCAATCATCGCTACAAATGCAGAGGTTTGTACCCCTAGCTGAGTGACTACTACAATGAAAAGAAGAATATTAAGTCCCCAGTTGATTATATTGAGAAGAAAATGCTGTAAAGAAGCTTCCATATTACGTTTTCTGAAGCCTTTTGCAACCAGTTTTTTAATCATCCTTATCATCCATGACCCAATGATATAAATTAGCAATGCAGAAATAACTGCAGTGAAAATTCTCGGTGCCCATGAAATTGCTGAAGAGATTAAGGTATCCCAATGTTGTTGAATGTTGTTCAATTTTAAATCGTCCATTTATGCTACTTATTTTTAATATTTATATGAATAACTTACGTTGCCTCAAGGAATTTAAGAATGATTATTGAAAGAAAACAGCTCTGCTTTCAAAAACAAATCAGCCTTAATCTCCAGGAGTTAAAGAAATAATATTATACATGAAAAAGAGATTAACAGCAGAACAGATAGGTCCGCCTTTACTCAATGATCACTTAGAAATTGAATCCTGCTAAGAAGAAATAATTTTGGTTCATAGAATAACAAAAAAGATACCGAACTGTGGTTATCATTCTTTAAATGCACATTAAGCTTTACAATAAGCACCTACTGTTATGGAAGTTTCGCTGCCAAACCTTCGGGTAAAAGTCTCAAAATATGATAGATGATTTTCCATTTAAAACCAGGAACAATGGTAAAGGAATTTCCGGCATTTACAATAAATCCAGCTACATAATCGGGTTCCATTATTAAAGATTCGTTGAGCTCTAATCCTTCATTGATCTTTGTACGGATATATCCTATAACCAGAGCATTAACAATTATTTTCCGGGAAGCTAATTCCTGTCGTAATCCTGCCAGAAATTGTGTAAAAGCGGCTTTTGTACTACCATAGACAAAATTACTTTTCCTTCCCCTCACACCGGAAAGAGAAGAAAGACCTATAATTCTTTCGAGATTTCTATTAGTTTTATCCATTGCAATAATGCTGAGAATGGATACCCCACCCATATAATTAACCTCCATCATTTGTTTAGCTCCTTGAAAATCAGTCAGGGCTTTATGATTATCTACAAGAAAACCTGCAGCATATACTACAGTATGAGGTTTTGCAGGAAGTTCGGAATAAAATTTCTGGTGAGAATTAAAGTCTGCGGCATCAAAATACAAAACAGTAACTTTTGAACGGTCCAGATTATTTTCAAGGGTAAAATCTTCCAAAGACTGAGTGTTTCTGGAAGCTGCGACTACAGAAAATCCCTTTGAAATATATTGTTTAATACATTGTTTTGCCACATCTGAATTCGCTCCTAAAATAAGAACCGTTTTGTTGGTGTTTTGATCCATTCAGCAAAGATAATTTAAACCGTAAACAACACAAATGATTAGCAGGGTTTCTATAAAAAAAGCTGCGGCGGGTGAACTTTGTTCACCCGCCGCAGCTCAATATTTTAAAACTGAATTATTTTTTTTCTTCAGTTTCTATTTCTTTTTTGTCAGCTGATTTGTCAGCAGTTTTTGCTTTATCTCCGAAACGGGTTTCTGTCATTTCTCTTGAAACAGCCGCTTTTTCAAACTTCAGCTTTCCAGATAACGTTTCGATTACAAAACCATCATCCTGAACCTGAGCAATTCTTCCGTGAAGACCGGATGTAAGTACCACTCTGGTTCCTACTTTAAGGTTTTCCTGGAAGTTTTTCTCCTGTTTCTGCTTTTTCATCTGAGGTCTTATCATCAGGAAATAAAATCCTACAAACATTACACCCATCATGATCAGCATCATTGGTGAAGATCCCTGGGCCTGTAAAAATAATGTCAACATATTTTTAATATTATGGTTGAATGTTCGCAGTGAACGTTAATTTGATTGGAGCTTTTTCTACATTTGCAAAAACATCTGCATACTTCTGAACGTTTCCGTCAAAGTTTGAAGAGTCAAAATGCAATGTAATCTTACCTTTTTTACCAGGCATAATAGGTTCTTTCGTGAAATCAGGAGCTGTACATCCACATCCTGGCTTTACTTCAGAAATGATCAATGGATTTTCCCCTGTGTTAGTCACTTCATATACGTGCTCTACTTTATCTCCTTTTTTGATCTTTCCAAAGTCAAAGTTGCTTTCAGATAAAGCAAGAGAAGTAGAAGGCTCGTTTGAAACCGGAGCTGCAGCTGCTTCACCTGTAGCAGAATGAGCTGTAGAATCACCGATTACCGGAGTAACTGCTGCGGCAGAATCTGTAACTATAGTTTCAGCGTTTTGAGTTTCTTTGTTTTCTTTTTTACATGAAACCAACCCAAAACCAATAATAGACAAGGCGATAATTGATAACGTCTTTTTCATTTTATATTCTATTTTGATCTTTACAATATTTATCTAAAATACCATTAACGAAAATATTTGAACGGTCTGTAGCAAATACTTTTGCAATTTCAATATATTCATTAATAATAACTCTTGAAGGGGTTAAAGCAAAATTATCAAGTTCTGCAATAGCCGTTGACAAAATAACTTTATCCATTAAAGAAACTCTTTCCAGATCCCAGTTTTCTAATCTCTCTTCCAGTTTCTTTTCATTGCTTTCCCAATTATTCAGAGTATCTCTCAACAACTTAGCTGCGAATGTCTTATCCTCTTCGTCTTTGATCATTTTGATCAGTGTTCTGCTTTCTTCGTCTTCTCTCAGGAAACCAATTGTTTTCTGCACCATAGAGTTCGCAATATGGATATCATCATACCATGAAAGTTCCTTATCTCCAAGATAATCATGAAAATCATCATTTTCAGCGATATATCTTAAAAATAATTTGCCGATAAATTTCTGATCTTCTTCAAAAGAATAACCATCTTCTTTCATAAAATCCTGATAACGCTTTCCGGCGGTAATTCTTTGGAAAGTTTTCACCAATAAATCATCATGCAGATCCCATTTCAGCTGTTTGTGCTGCCCTGTGAAAAATAATCTTTCAGGATTTTCTTCCAGTTTATGCAATACCTGATTGTTGATGAATTTTTGGTTAGGATTAATATCAGCATCGGTTTTAAGGTATTTATTCTTACCAATTTCAATCTGATTTTCTGCCAATTCTTTCAGGCTCACCAAAAAGTTGAGCTGATAGATGTATAGATAATAGATTTTTTCTATCCCGGCAAACATGTTTTTCTCTAAAACATCGAACTTTACAGGATTTTGGTAGTATGAATACACGGTCTGTACTACTTTTTCACGGATTTGTCGTCTTCCTAACATTCAAAGAGCTTTTTTATGGGTGCAAAGATACAAAATTTAAAATTGATGAAATTCGTAGTGTGATGACATTTTTGTAATTTTGTAAAACTATATGAAAGCGCTAAAAACCCTAAACCCTTATTTTCTGAAACATAAGATACTTTTGTTTTGGGGGGTATTATTCATCATTGCCAGTAATTTTTTTAATATATATAAAGTTCAGTTTGTAGGAAAATCTGTGGATGAGCTTACAAAAAATGGAAATCTTGGCTTCAATCATCAGGTTCTTATCTATGTAGGAATTATTGTAGGCTGTTCACTTTTGACAGGTTTTTTCACCTTCATGATGAGACAGACAATCATTGTTGCTTCCAGAAGAATCGAATATGAACTTAAAAATAAAATTTACAGGCATTATCAGGATTTATCTTTAACGGATTATAAGCAGACGACCATTGGAGACTTAATGAACAGATTAAGTGAAGATGTAGTGGCTGTAAGAATGTATCTAGGTCCAGGAGTAATGTATGTTGCCAATCTTATTGTTCTTGTGGTGATCACAGCCATTTACATGGTAAAAACGGATGCTTCAATGACTTTGTGGACGTTATTACCACTTCCTATTTTATCTTTGGCTATCTATAAGGTGAGTTCAATTATTAATAAGAAGTCAAAGATAATGCAGAAAAGCCAGTCTGCTATTTCAACTTTCGTACAGGACAGTTTTTCGGGAATCCGTGTGGTGAAATTTTTTGCAAGAGAAAAATACATCGAAAAAAACTATGGGGTAAAAGTAACTGATTACCAAAACAAGGCACTTGATCTTGCTAAAACAGAGGCTTATTTCTTTACCATTATTCTATTTGTAATAGGATTACTGAATGTTGCTATTATCTGGATTGGAGGGGCTAAATATATTGCAGGAGAGCTAAGTATTGGTAAGATTGCTGATTTCTTTATGTACATCAATACCCTGATATTCCCTTTCTCTATGGTAGGATGGGTAACTTCTGTCAATCAAAGAGCTGAAGCATCTATGCAAAGAATCAATGAATTCATGGATAAAAAATCAGAGATTGTGAATACGAACTTTGAAAACTATCCTATTAAAGGAGATATTGAATTCAGGAATGTATCTTATATCTATCCCAATACGGGAATCAAAGCGCTGGATAATTTAAGCTTTAAGGTAAAGGCTGGAGAGTCTTTGGCGATCATGGGTAAAACCGGAAGCGGAAAATCAACCATTGCCTTACTTTTATGCAGGCTTATAGATCCTACTGAAGGAGAAATCTTAATTGACGGTAAAAACCTTAAAGAGCATAATCTTGAGAATTACAGAAACTTCATCGGGTATATTCCTCAGGAAAGCTATTTATTCTCAGATTCCATTGAAAACAACATTGGTTTTGCCATTAACCACCCTTCTCATCAACAGGTTGTAGAGTATGCTCAGATTGCAGATGTTCACAAAAATATTATTGAGTTTAAAGATCAATATAAAACACTGGTCGGTGAACGGGGGGTAATGCTTTCGGGAGGACAAAAGCAAAGAATATGTATTGCAAGAGCCTTAATAAAGGATCCAAAAATCATTATTTTCGATGATTCACTATCTGCATTAGATACTGAAACGGAGCAGAATATTCTCGGAAATATAGATAAAAAAATCAGTAATGCTACCTCCATAATTATCACGCACAGAGAGTCTAGCGCTCAAAAAGCCGATCAAATCATCAACCTCACAGAAATTGCCAATTCTGTAACTGCTTAGCCATTTCGTTCTCAATTGTTAAATAAATCATAAAAAAAATTTTGTGATTAAAAGAATTCTTTTATATTTGTTCTTAACAAGATTAAAAAATATCTAACAATGAGTGAATACAAGGAACGCCATGAAAATGAAATTTTCACGAAGGTGTTAAAAGCAGGGAGAAGAACTTATTTCTTTGATGTGCGCGAGACGAAAGCAGGAGATTATTATCTTACTATTACAGAGAGTAAGAAGAATTTTGGAGAGAATGGAGAAGCTACATTCGAGAAGCATAAAATTTACCTTTACAAGGAAGATTTTAAGAGTTTTCAGGAGATGTTTAATGAGTCCACAGATTTCATCATTAACGAAAAGGGTGAGGATGTAATTTCAGAAAAACATGACAAAGACTTTAAAAGCAAATCTTATACAATAGATTCTGACGACGAAGTTTAAAAAAAAGAATATCTAAAAACACAAGCATCTGAAAAAGATGCTTTTTTTATGTCTGAAAGGCAACTTATTACATAAAAATAAAAAAGGGGTACACTATTGCAAGTGTCCCCCCCATTTTTTATTTATACATACTCACGCTTTATCTGCGATAATATAGTTGGATCCTGTATTTCGTTGTCTTTGGCCAGCAGTAATACTTTAGACAATACTTCTGCGGACCTCGGATCATCATCTGCAAAAGGTAGAAATAGTCTCCCCCTGTGCTGTGAATGAACTGGAAGTATTGATAAATATTTCCCCGGTACCTGATGCACTACAGCACTTCCCAAATGGACACTGTATTCTGCCATCTGCCCTTTTACAAATACATGGAAACCATCGATTCTTACATTATCCAATCTGAATAAACGGGCTGTCTCTTTCATTAATACAGCTCTCATTTCAATAGATGAATGGCTTGCTTCAGGATCAACATCTCCAACATGAGCTACTGAAACAACCAGATCTATATCCCTCATAACCTCTGAAAACAACCTTGAATTGATCTCTTCAAAAGGTATATTCTTGTAGTCCTTTAATGAATGAAATTCTATAGTCTCCAGAGTTGGACTTTCTACCTCAGCAGGTGAAAACCAGTCTGCCATAGCATAGAGTTTTACCTTGAATCCTTCTTTATGATAAACTTTCTGCAATCCTTCTTCATAGTCTACTTTCCAGCCCCTCGTTTTTAGAAGTGCCAGTGCTTGCTTTGGCTGAATCTGATGCCCTGCATAACGGCGTGACACAGATCTTTCTTTAAGTTCATCTGGCGTAGGGACATAAAGTTCCCTAAATATCTGTTTAAATGGCTGTACCAGTTTTTCTTTAAAACAATAATGCTGATAATCACTCCAGACAGAATGCTGATGCAAATCTACACAGTGAGCAATACGCAGAGTATTATCTTCATTCAATTCCTGAATCTCACCATCAGCGTTTACAAGATTTCCACTGACAAAGAATCCTATTTTGTTATCATTGGAAATAAATACAAGCTTTTCTAAATGTTTTACAATAACAGGATGTTCAAAAAGAGTCTTGATCTCTTTTAAAAGGAATTCATCACCTCTTATCATTGCTTCTTCCAGTCCTTTTCTGGAGCGAATCCATTGCTCACGCATGATCTTACGATTATTCCCCAACTCCACTACTGCTTTATCTTTCTTAATCTTTGGCGGAATAGATTTTAATTGCTTATCATCCCTAAAAACAACTAATTCGGCTTTTCCATTATCTTCTATGATCAAACCTACTGTAACCCCATCAATGGTGACCTGAGTATCTTTTGATAAGAGAGACTGAATTTGTTTGGTTTCCATTGCCCAGGTTAATCTTATCGGATCCGGATAACCGGCATTACGGGCGAGATTTTCCAGAGCTACGCGAATAGCCAGTGCTTCACTCGCCTGCTTCATGGAACCGAACTCTTTACTTTCTTTTTTGAACTGCTGGATATATTCATACCGGCTCAGCACATCTTTCTCAGGATTTGCTTTACTCAGTGGTACAAGTCCATATACACGAAGATAATCCTGATCACGTTTATCTTTCACTTTTGCGGTTACTTCTTTGATCTTTAAAATTCCTGCCAGTGTATCAGAATACAGCCTTGCTCTTCGGTGTCCATTTCCATCTGATATATATTTAGCAGATTCGTATAACATCTCCCAACGGGTTTTTCCCAGCTCCTTATAGGCTTTTGTAAACCAGTCTTTATCTACCGCACCGTCTTTAAATTCCTGAATGTCTACTGATGAATATTTTGCCACTTCACTTTCCAGTTTTGCATTTTGCGCCTCATAGGCTCCTGTTTTGGTATGGGCATGCATCCACCAGATCGCTGAATCTAATCCTTTCCAACCTAAATAGCTGCTTACAAAATGCTGCCATTGCGGTGCGTATACTGCAGCCTGTATTAAACGAAGTTCTGTAATATTTTCTTTTTTTACGATTTCATCAAATGATTTCTGAGTATCACTTTCTAAAGGATAGCAGTTAGAAATAAGCCAGGAGAACAGCTTTTGCTTGGTCATACTTTCGTCTCCATAACTGTATATGTAATTGGCATATAATCCAGATTTACCTAATCCTTTCAGGATCTGAACGAAACGATGGGCTCCATAAATAGATCGAAACTGCTGTACAAAGTGTGAAACCGAAGTATTGGAATCTCCACGAATCAGTTCTATATCCAGAAACTTATCCTGAATTTCTTCAATCATAGGCTTTAGGAAAGGAAATGATTCTAAATATTTCTCATTATTATAATTGGATTTAATTGTTGTAAGGTCACTGATCGCTGAATCAGCAGTCAGAATTCCCTCAAACAACTCTCCTTTTGTAATAACTTTTAATTCGTAGGCTTTACAGAAGAAATAGAAGTTAGGAACAGACTTTGTAATGTTTTCCGGCAATCCGTTATACTGCATCCATCGGTATAAATTCCATTGCTTGATGTGCTGTTCATCTGTAAGATTCTTCTTAGGGATAGACAATAAAAAGGCATCAAAAAAGCCTAGTTGCTGCCAGCCGTTCCCCTGATCCCGGTAATAATAATCTCCACTATCTTTTCCCTTATAGTTAATAACATCTTCAGGAAGGTTGGCAAATAGTGTACTACAAGCATCTATTGCAAAATCGATCACTTCCTCAAAGACGAACTTATATTTTAGTGA
This sequence comes from Chryseobacterium sp. 14P4.3.2, assembly GCF_057799275.1. Classification (NCBI taxonomy): domain Bacteria; kingdom Pseudomonadati; phylum Bacteroidota; class Flavobacteriia; order Flavobacteriales; family Weeksellaceae; genus Chryseobacterium; species Chryseobacterium sp. 14P4.3.2. Next base: position 120,244 of record NZ_JBYOKO010000016.1, on the reverse strand, counting down.
ACCCAGAATCATATTGATAGGGTTTTCCCAATAATAAGTTCCTTTTGTAGGGTTAGGGATAAATTCTTTATGATAGAATACGTAATCTTCCAGAAAATTTCTAAAGACTTTTCGGTCGCAATTTTCAGCAAATGTCAGCAAAAATAAATCTCTCGGCAGCATTCCTGAATCTTTAAACCACTGTTCCCATACTTCATGCAGGGGATAATTTTCGGCCAACTGCTGAGGAGTAAACCCCTCTGTATTTCTTTTAATCGTACGGAAAGTATTTCCCATTAATACTTTGGTTACAGAATTATCCCACTCCTCTGATTCATATTCATGGTCTTTATGCTGCAGAAATAAATCATTAAGTTTTTTTAATTCTTCTTTTATCTTGGCAATGGATAGGGTGAAACCATATTTATCATTTTTGGTTGCCTGCACATATATTGAATCTGCCTCTACCTTGGGTAATGCATACTTTGAAATTACGGAAGGATCATAAAATCCAAATCCGTTTTCAGCGGAAAGTATGGTCTGGTCTCCTGAAGGATTAATCTGCTCCAGTAAGCCTTTTTCTCTTTCAGAAATTTTTGATCTTTCAGAATACTGTTGTGTCCAACGGATAATCTGAGAAGATGCTCTTTTATCTTTTTGAAGCTGCAGCATGATATCCAGAGATGCAGCTCTCTGTTCCACGTCCCCTTTAGTCATTAATTCTTCAACCAACGGGGCCACTACTTCGTCTTCTTGTTCTGTAACCAGTTCTATGAGTTTCTTACGGAGTACACCACCTTTTCTTTTAAACATATCAAAGAAAGTCATAATCTCTTCTTTGTTTAAAGGATTTTGAAGCAAGATATTAATTCCTGAGGCAATTAAGGATTCTCCCCTATCCTTTATAATTTTAAAAGCAAATTCCTTTTGGAAAGGAGTCACTGCTTTTTTCTTCTTTCCTAGTCCGTAGGAAAATGAATAGCAATAAAATTCACCTAAAATATTTCGGGTCAGTAATTCACGCAATGCAAGATCAAACTGATCAAAATAAGACAAAACCATGTCCAGCTTATTGCTGTCTTCTCCTACCAGATAAAACATGGAAGCATACAAATCACTTTTTTTGAAGGTTGCATTTAGCCATGAGAATATTTTCCCTTCAAATTTCTTTTCCTTTACCTGTATTTTTTGCGTCAGTTCGTGGATTTTTTCAAAGAAATCCGGATAATCGGCATTATTCATAAAGAATTTAGAATGGGTATTGGATCCTAATAATTCTGACAAGTGGCTCCCAGCAAATGCCAGTACCTCTGCATTTCCCCCCAGTACGGCCTTATAATACAAGGGCATTTGAATGTAAGGATCACCGGTTTCCGTAGCAAATTTTATCGCAAGACATTTTTTCTCTACACTTCCTTTGTCAAACAACTGATGCAGATAAGGAACTGTTTTATCCACATCCCATACCCCCTGTACCCAAAGGGCCATATAGACTTCATTATTATTTTTGCTTTTAATGGCATCAGGAACAAGTTCCGGATTGCTGAAATATGTATGAGCCAACGATACAATATTCTTGACTACTGATTCTTTTTCTGATTCCCAGCCCAATCCGGTCCAGGTATCTATAGAACGTACAACAGATGAAAAACGGGTAAGCTTATGTTCTACAATCACGTTGGTCATATATTCCAAAGCCCCTATACTGGTTTCATCTAAAGCTTCCAATATGGTCTGTCTTAACCCTTCTTGCCGCTGTGCCGCCAGTAGAAGTTTTTCCACCAATTCCCAACAATGCTTCTTTTCACTGTTGAGTAAAGCTTTAACGATGTTTCTGGAAACCTTTCCTTCCGTATGTTTATTAAAAATAATATCTTCAATTAATTGATAAATGGCTGTATTACCTGTATCAATTGCCGCTGACCAAACATAGAACTGGCTTGAATTATTTGACACTTCATTATCATAGACAATCTGCTCTTCCAATGATAAATCATAATTCTGATCATGACTGTCATAAGAGTAAACAGATGGAGCCCGAACCAGTTCCCTCATCAGGTTAGCCTGATTCATCAGTACATATCTTTCATTATGAGGCGCACGAAACGAACGACGGAAATAACTCGTCTGATACATTTTGTAAGGCATTCTGTTCCATGCATGTTTTACAAGATCAGCATTCTCTCCAAAATAGTAAACCAGAAGTTTATAGTAATCTGCATCTTCCCAAATATCAGGTTTTATATATTCTTTCAGCTTCTCTGCTTCTTTTGAACCCAGAGTCATTGCCTCATAATAATTGGTCTTTCCCATTAAGAATAAGCCTAATTCTGCTACTTCTTTCTTAAGCATAGGCTTCTCCGGAAAAACATGTGTAGATAAACCTTTTTCAGTTTGTTCCACCAAATCTTTCCTTAGTTTTTCGTAATAATTCTTGATAAGCTTTTTCGATTCTAATTTTTTTGTGATTTCCATGTAGTATATTGATTTGTATTTTTAATTACCAGTAGCTTCCCGCCAAAAAAGTGAGTCTGATGAAAGTAAATGAATGCTGCAAACTTAGATCAACCGGCTGAGCCAGACTCTCAAGTTGCTCATCATTATAAAAAACGGCAAACATACCATCTTCAAAAGCCTGAACAGCATTTTCCTGTGCTTTTTGCAGATCTGCTTTTTTGAGATTATAGATACTTCCGAAACCTACTTTTCCGGTATCTGTTAAAATATTTAAATAATTATCCTGTGGAATTTTGGTATCATCTTCATCATCCAGTTCAAATGATTTTGCATTAAATGCTTCTACTTGCTGCCGGACGATTAAATTTAAAAGATTTTCAAGTGAAATCTGAGACTCGTTGTATGAGATTTCGAGTTTTTGTTCAGAAAGAACAGGATGTTTCTTTCCCAATTGCTTTACTGTGACCTTTATTTCCATGTTTTGAGAATGTGATTTTAAAAATACGGAAATATTTCTTCCTGACTCAATAGGTATTTTCCACATATTGTTAATCATAAACGAATTTCCTAGCCCCGATTGCAGTGAAAATCCTTTTTTTGAAAAAAAAGATTGTAACAAAAAGCGGGAAATAGCTTCAAAAATAAAATCTCAGGAAAAATTGATGATCTTCTTCCATTGTAACCTTGACTGTGGAACCGACTCTGATTTTGAACACTAAGAGCCCGTTTAATTTTTTTCATCAGCACATCTGATATACCTGATGAATTCCTGGCTCTTTGTAAGCGATTTTCAGTCTGCACTAAACAATAAAAACAACCCGAAGGTTGTTTTTATTTACTATATAATAAACTGAAGATCAAAGTATGTAATACATCGTCTTATTTATCTTTTAATGACTTTCACTGTTTTTACATTTTTTTCACCTGAATCTATTTTTAAGATATAAACTCCCGATACTAAGCTTGAAGCATCAATCGTTGTTGTTTTATCATTGATCACTTTGGTAAAAATCAATTGCCCTGACGTATTGAATAGTGTTACCGAGATAATCTTTTTATCAGAAGATACATTTAAGATATCATTTACAGGATTTGGGAAAACTTTTAAATGATCTGCTGCAGACATAACTTCATCAACCCTTAGGTTACTTACAGGACATGCAATAGACACCCATGAAGAACTATTCGTTGTGGAGTTATTACCTAACTGCCCTGATCCATTTAACCCACAGCTGGAAATAGAGCTATCAGTATTTAATAATAAAGTATGGTGAAATCCAGTTACAGCCTTTTGATAATTACTGGAATTAGTCATTGTAATCGTATTTCTATTAGTGGTTGTTCCATCGCCTAATTGACCATAAACATTACTACCACAAAACCACATATTTCCAAAAGATGTCGTTCCTACCGTATGATCAGAACCTGCACTAATACTTTTAACACCATCATACACTGCATTAGGTGCTGACTTAGAGGTATTCGTACCATCACCAAGCTGTCCATACAAATTGTTTCCCCAAGTATAAAGTATTCCATTAGTTTTTAATCCCACTGAGTGAAAACCTCCGGCAGAAACCTCTTGCCAATCAGTAGCAGTTCCTATTTGTAAGGGACTAAATCTAGTAGCCGTAGTGCCATCTCCTACCTGACCATATGAACTGGTTCCCCACGCCCAAAGTGTTCCATCAGTTTTAGTAGCCAGCGTATGTACAGATCCTGCATCAACACTGCGCCAGTTAGTAGCTGTTCCTATTTGATAAGGAGTCGATCGGTTGTTAGTTGATCCATCTCCAAGTTGAGCATACCCATTATAGCCCCAAGCCCAAAGGGTTCCATTGGTTTTTATAGCCAGTGTATTTACATCTCCAGCAGAAACACTCTGCCAGTTCGTATCTGAAGTTATCTGAGTAGGGAAAATTCGATCGGTGGTTGTTCCGTCACCTAATCGGCTATTTCCGTTAAGTCCCCATCCCCAAAGTGTACCATTGGTTTTAATAGCCATACTATGGAATGTGCCTGCGCTTACACTTTGCCAGTCATTTGCTGTTCCAATTTGTACCGGAGCTGTTTTTGCGGTGTTTGTTCCATTACCTAATTGACCAAAATCATTTGCACCCCAAGCCCAAAGTGTTCCGTCTGATTTTATTCCAAGCGAATGACTCATACCTGTAGAAACCATTTTCCAACAACCTGCAGAAAGTGTTACAAAACTTCCTCCCGAAATCCAGTCGCTTTTTGTTCCATTACAATTAGAACGAACCCAATAAAAATAAGTAGTTGAAGGGGTTAATGTATTTAAAAGTATTGCAGGACTGGTTGTTGAGTGAGTTCCAGCTGTTCCATTTACAGGTGCTGAGCTTACTGTAGATAAATACACCTCATAATTGGTAGGAGCACTTGCTGGCGCAGACCAGGTAAGACTGCCAGAATCTGAGGTTACATTAGATACTGATAAATTACCAGGCGCTCCACAAGTTGCGATTCCCATACATTGAATATATCTTATTCTACTTGTATTTTGTGTCCCACAAGAGGAATTGGTATTGATATGATATCTAACCACTCCTGAATAAGTACCCGACACCCAGTTGAGAGGGGTGGTACCTGATGCCAGAACCGTAGTTCCTAAAGCATTGGTTACTGTAATATAATCTGAGGAATTCGAACTAAAAAAAGTATACTGTGTATTCGCAGCTACATTTACGTTTGAATATTCACCAGCATAAGCATCGCTAACAATTTGTTGCGGACTACCGGTACAGGTTGGGGTAAAAGTAGCATTTGGATATAAACCATGCGTTGCACCATTACATGTTAAAGCAGCAAGTGTAGTAAAACTTCCACCATACACCCAGGCACTTTTGGCTCCATTACAATTAGATCTTATCCAATAATAATAGGTTGTCGCTGGTGAAATTCCATTCAATGCTCCCACACCTGCCGATGTAGTTGTTGCCGAAGCTGTTGTAGTACTTGTTGGTGCAGTATTAGTTGTAATAATATAAATATCGTAATTTGTTGGCGCAGTTGCTGGTGCCGTCCAGTTCAACCTGCAAGAATTTGACGTAATATTAGAAACCGACAATTGTGAAGGTAATCCACAATTTGCAGTGGTTGCACATTGAATATATTTCGTTCTGTTGGTGTTTTGTGATCCACAGTTAGCATTACTATGTAAATAATAACGTATCCCACCCGTATTTGTACCTGAAGACCAACTTAATGGTGTTTGACCACTTGCTAAAACTGAAGTCCCTGCGCTATTGGTAATCGTTATAAAATCGGTCCCCACAGAAGATGAGAACACATATTGTTGGTTGGCCGTAATATTTACATTAGAATATTGGCTTGCTAAGGCACTAGAAGTAATTGGCTCCGCACTCCCAGTACATGAAGGCGTAAAAGCGGCATCGGGATACAAACCATAAATAGCTCCATTACAAATTAATGATTGGTTCATTGTGAAAGAGCCGCCCGAAGCCCAGCTGCTTTTTTCTGTACCACAATTAGATCGAATCCAATAATAATAGGTAACCCCCGCTGTTAAACCAGTAATGTCTTTAGTGGTCGTAGTATTGGTATGGGTAGCGGTGCTATTTGCTGTCGGAGCAGTATTTGTAGTGACCATATAAATTTCATAACCACTACCTGGTACACTAGTTGGAGCAGCCCAAGACATTCTTATAGAATTGGAAGTAATGTTGGCTACTGACAAACCAGACGGAGGCATACAGGTAACAGAGGTTGTAATACAATTGACATATTTATTACGCGAACTTCCTGTAGAAACACCGTAACCACATTGTGCATTGTCATGAGAATAAAAACGAACCACTCCGGAAGTAGAACCCGAATTCCAATTTACAGGTGTTGTGCCACTTGCCAGAACAACGGTTCCTAAAGCGTTGGTAATGGTAATAAAATCAGTACCATAATTGGTTTTAAACTGATACTGAGTGTTTGGAACAACAGCTATATTGGAAAAACTACCATTTTTTACATCCGTAGCAAAAAAATCATCGCTTCCTGTACAGTTGGGTGTAACGGTAGCTGAAGGATAAATCCCATAATAGGCACTATTGCAAAGCAATGATGAAATCGTTGTAAAAGTTCCGCCATAAATCCAGCCCCCATATTGATAATCACATCTAGAACGAAGCCAATAATGATAGACCGTATCTGGGTTTAGATTGGTAACCAACATTGAGTTTGTGCTTGAAGAACTTGTTTGTACCGTTGCGCCAGGCGTGGCAGATGAAGTACTCACATACGCTTGGTAGCCAAAAGCAGGTGCAACGGAAGGCGTAGTATAATTAAGTGTGCATGATATAGGTGTAATATTCGAAACACCTGTTGGTGTCACATCCATACAGGCTTGAGCCGTAACCCAAGTTACCTTCCTTGTTCGTACAAACTGATTGGTCGTTTGACATTGTGCATTCTGATGAATATAATACCGAACAGACTGATTATAAGCTGAAACAAAACTTACAGGTGTTATCCCAGAAGCAAGTACTTGTGTGCCAGTATCATTTGTAATGGTCAAATAATCAGTGGATACAGACGAGGTAAAAGTATAATACCTTGATGGTTCAACATGCACATAGGCATATTCGCCGGTTCTAGCGTCAGTGTTGATCGTGCCTGTGCCGGCTGCACCTGTCGCTTGATAAATCCCACCAGGATACTGGGTCCCTGTGGTGCACTGGGCTGAAATCTTTGATGCTATGAGAAATAGCATCAAAAGTAAGGATAGGGTAATTTTCTTCCTCATTTTGATAAAAGTTTGTAATGATTATTAGTTTTATATTTTTATAGGGCGCAAATATAAAGTATATTTTTTTTAAAAATGTAAGATTTAGTAGAAAGATTTTCTACCTCAGTAGGTTAGAAGAATTATGAGGAAATACCTCTATTTCCAATCTGAATACTAAATCATAAATAAACTGTTCCAAAAAAAATCTACTGTTTGGAGAGCAGTTCAAAGTGAGGAGTTTTATTTTAAAGTAGGCTTTGTGTTTAAAAAGTCTTCTCAATAGATTTTAAATACATCACTATCAAAAATTTGTTATTTTTTTGGGCGGGTGGATGGTAATCCAAACCATATGAATTTTCAATTATACCCTTTCGAGGTTCGAATCAACTATTTTTCAAACCCTTCATTCCCTTTATGATGCCTTATAATGATATTTTGATCTATTAGAATAAATCAAATATAGAAATACAGTGTCTTTTTATCAGAATTTGATTTAGGAAAACCGTTTTTAAGTATTAAGACGTAAATTTTGAATAATTAGAATGAGATTTCTTTAAGAAAAAGCAGAAAAACCGGATGCTAATTTCCGCCGGAAATAGGACAAAATAAAAAAGTACACTTTAAAAAAGTGTACTTTCTTTGGGTGAATGAGGGGTCTCGAACCCCCGACCTTCGGAACCACAATCCGACGCTCTAACCAACTGAGCTACAATCACCGTTTTCTGAGTGCAAATATAGGACAATTTCTTCAACTACCAAACAATTCCGTCAAAATTTTTCAAAGAAATTAGCTTTTCAGACGTAAATCCCTCAGCATAAGTCACTCCCGACAATCTCCCCAAATCCTGTGCACGATAAGTTAAGCTTTCATAAAAGTCTTTTGTGGTAATTGGGGTCTCCGGTTCTTTAGAAGATGGATCATAAAATTGAGTTTTGTAAGCCATACAAGCCTCCAGTTTTTTATCAAGATGTTCCGAAATGTCAATTACAAATTCCGGTTTGATATCTTTCCACTGAATATAATGAAAAACATGCTTCGGTCTCCACACTTCCTGAATTTTTCCTTCTTCCACCGTTTCAATTTTTCTCAGTCCGGACAAAAAGCACGCATCCGACACTAATTTCGCTCCTTTTGCATGGTCTGGATGTCTATCATCAATAGCATTAGCTAAGACGATTTCTGGCCTGTATTTGCGAATCATTTTTACGATTCTCATTTGGTATTCTTCAGAATTGACAAGAAAGCCATCTTTCATTCCAAGGTTCTCTCTTGCGGAAAGCCCTAAAATCTTGGCAGCGTCACCTGCTTCTGCTTTTCTTGTCTCATCTGTACCTCTTGTCCCGAGCTCTCCTCTCGTGAGATCTACCACAACACATTTTTTTCCTTCAGAAACCATTTTAGCAATAGTTCCTCCACATCCCAGTTCTACATCATCAGGATGTGCTCCAAAAGCAAGTATATCTGTTTTCATATATTCAAATATAAGGTTTAAAATAAAAACTTCCCAAACATTACGAATGGGAAGTTTTAATATCTATAATTTAAAATTTAAATTATTTGTTGATCTCTGCATTTAATTTTACAGCATCCTGATAAGTAGGATCTAACTGTAAAGATTTTGCTACATAATCTTTTGCTTTTGCCGCATCTGAGTCTTTACTCATATAAGCTACTGCAAAATAAGCGTATGCAAGAGTTTGTTTGTTAGCCTCCTGATCAGCAGGTTTCACTGTACTGATGAATTTCTCATAAGCAATTTTTGCTGCATCATTGTTTCCTGCCTGTTGGTAAGAATATCCCTGGCTGTAATAAGCCGGAGCCCAGTCAGGAAGAAGAATTGACATTTTTTGCCATGTAAGAATTGCACCATTCCAGTTTTTAGCATCCTGATAAGCCGTTGCAAGCTTGAATAAAGCATCAGAATCCTGAGCATTTGCAGCTACTTGTTTTTTCAATGCTTCAATAGTAGGGTTAGTAGGTCCTTTGTCTGCTTCTGACTGAGAAACACCTCCTCCCCCTGCAATGTTTGCAAGTTCAAGATCCCACTTCATTGTTTCATCTTTTGCAGCTTTTGCAATAGCAACCTTCTGCTGAGATTCTGCCATTAAAGCAGCTTTTTTAGCGGCATCTTTTTCATCTTTTGCTAATCCGGCAGCAATAAGCCCCTGTAAACCTTGGTCAGCAGGCTGTATTCTTGTTTTCTCTGCCTGAGCAACAAAAGTATCCATGTTTTGTTTTGCATCTGCGTAATTCTTATCGGCATAAGACTGATAAGCTCTTAGTTTGAACTTGATAGGGTCTTCAATTTTATCAAAGATTTTATCAAGTACTACTTTAGAGTTCGCATAATCTTCGTTTGTGAAGTATAGTTTTGAAATCTCTAACTGAGTATATGGATCTTCATCAGCATATTTTGTATAGTTGATAAGATCTTGTGTCGCTTTTGCATTTTGCTGATATCTGATATCATAACCGGCTAATGCTTTATAAGCAGGAGCGTAAGTAGGGTCTACAGCAATAGCTTTATCAACACTTTCCTTAGCTTTCTGCCATACCTGAGCGGCCATCCATAAAGTTGCCATTCTTGTATAAACGGACGCTTTATTTTTAGCTAAAGGTAAAGCTTTATCATAAGCAGACATTGCCTCACCCGGAGCTCTTTTTAATCTGTAAGCATCTCCTAATGTATAATAGTAATGTGCAGGAACTCCTTTTTTCTCCGCTTTTTCAATAGCTTTATTCAAAAACTGAATAGCAAGATCAGGAGAGTTGTTCTTTTCAAATAAAGTCAAAGCTTCTGCTGCTCTAAACAATACTTCAGCATCTTTTTCTCTAGAATCACTTACTACTTTCTGAATTTCTGCAACAGCGCTTTTGTCACCCTTCCCTAATTTAACGGTAGCAAGACCGATCTTATTAAGATAACTTTTGCTGTCTGCAGCCAAACCTTTGTTAAAGCTTTCCGTTGCTTTCGCATAATCAGGTTCTCCTTGTTTTAAGAAAGTATTTCCTAAATAGAAGTAGTTTTCAGCAGTAGGCTCCTTAGCGATCATATCAGTGAAATTTGTTTTTGCCTGAGCAAACTTATCACTGTCTATACTGTTGATACCATCCTGCAATGTTTGTGCAGAGGCAAAACCGGTAAAAAATACCACGGCTGCTCCAAAAGCAATCTTCTTTACATTCATATTCATTATATCTTTCATTTTATATTTTCTAATAATTGAGTTATATTATACACAATTTTCAGACCAAAACACTATTTTCTGTAGGGGTAAATTGTGAATTTTAATGTTTTTTAACGCATTTGAACCTCTCTTTTATATACATTATAAGGTTGTAGCCCTTCTTTTTGTACAATTTTTTGTCCCAAATGAGTGCATGAAAATCTTATAAAGCCATTGGCAATATTAAAGTTACCTTCATTAATAAGGAAATAAAGTACTCTTGTAAATGGATACTCCATTGTACGAAGTCCTTCAAAATCGGCATTATATAACTTTCCTTTATATTTTACCGGGAGTACTTTAACCATTTCTCTAAGTTTTTCAGAAGTCTTATCATAAGGACGGCTAAATGTATTAAGCCCTATTACCCCAATTTTATCAGGATATTTTCCTAATTCTTCAATAATCTTCTGGTTCCCCGGAATAATGGAAAATTTGAGACTTTTAGGCTCTTTATTCAGCTTTTCTGCAACAAAGTTCAAATTACTGGAGTTTGTTCCGTCAAAAATAAATTCTTTATTGTCTGAAAGAAGTCCATCGCTAATCTCCTCCATAGAAATGCTTTCTTTTGGAGAGTCTTTAGGAACCACAAAAACCACTGCATCAGCAGCAAATTTGGAAGGAAGAAATTTTAAATCGGTTCTGTCTTCGTATGTTTTTATTTCCTCAGGTTTCAGGTTTCTGGACATTACCACCACCTTGGCATTACCGCTTAACAGTTCAAGAAGGCCTAAGTCTTCTTTTTTTGTTTCTACTTTAATACGGGTTTCCGGGTAATTGATCATATAGCCATCGGCTAATGCTTCAGTAACGCTTTGAAAAGATTCGTCTGTAAAAATGGTAAGATCACCTTTATGATAAGATGGGGATTTCTCCTCTTTTTTGCAGCCTGCAAGCATCATTCCTAGTACAAAAACGACTGCAATCTTAAAACTATTCTTCATGTCTCGATTTTTTAATTTTGGAGATAGCCCTGTAAATCCTAAATACACCATATAGGATCAGTACTCCACCTAATGCATAAGCAATAGCAGGTTCCAAAATAGTAAAAAAGAATTTGTAGACAATGACTACAATTCCTAAAACGATATAAAACAATCCCGTAAGGAGGGATAACCAATTGAACATCATGTAACAAAAATACAAAAAAAATAAAAAGAGAAGCATATGCTTCTCTTTTTATTTATATTCTGAATAAATAAGTTTAATTATTCAAAGTTCATAGTAAATGGTACGCTATAGTAAGATCTAACGCTCTCCCCGTTTCTTTTCGCAGGAGTCCATTTTTTAAGTTTCTTAACTACACGAGCTGCTTCATTGTTAAAGTCGCTATTTGGAGATTTCTCTTCAATAACAACATTGGAAACAGTTCCGTCTTTTTCTACAACGAACTTAAGCTTAGCTTTAAGTGTACCTTCACCTCCTTCCATTAGAGAAGTATCGAAGTTATCTCCTAAGAACTTTCTCAATGAGCCCATACCTCCAGGATATTCTGCAGACTGGTCTACATCTTTGTAGATCTCGTTAGGATTATTGGCTTTCACTTCCACAGTACTAGCTTTAGTACCTGTAGATGGCGGCGGTGGCGGTGGTGTATAAGCCGGAGCTTTTACCCCCTCCTGATTATTCAAACCAGTTGTTGTTTCCAACTGCTTAGAAATCGGTGGTGGTGGAGTTTCAATTTTCGGAGCTTTTACAGGCTCAGGAACTACGTTCTGAATTACCTCAATTTTCTCCTCTTCTTTTGGAGGTGGAGGTGGTGGAGGTGGTTCTGCTTCTTTAGGCTGCTCTATAATCGGTTCTTCTTCCAGAATGTCTACTAGATCTGCCTTCACTTCTTGCTTAGGCGGAGCAGTAAGATTCTTGATCGTAAGATAGATGAACGGAGATAAAGCTGCCAAAAGGAATAAAGCTGTTCCGATGATAAAAGACTTTGTTAAAAGTCTCGGATACTGATGTCTAATATCATAGGCACCATATTCCTTGTTTCTATTTTCAAATACGATTTCGTCTAAAGTAAGATTCTGACCGTATACATTTTCATCTGCCATAGATTAGATATAACAATTTTATGGTTAAATTACTTTGTAGCAGCAGCTGGTGCAGCAGCACCTCCTACTTTTTTCTCATAAACAGCTTTCTCCCAAGGCTTCACATCGGTAACACCGTACTGCTCACTTTTGGTAATTGCCATTTCGTCAAGAATATCAACAAAGTTCTTATATACAGCATCGTCAGTTGGCTTAATGATCACGGTAAATTTCGTTTGATCTGCAGCTCTAGATTTTGCCTGCTGGATTACTTTTCTAATTCCTTCTCTATCAAGAGTAGTTTCCATTAAAGTTTGGTCATTCAAGGAAGTTGCATCCTGCTGGTGCCAAAAAACTCTATTGTCTTTTCCTAATAAGATAGAAATTGAGTTAGAAAGTTTAATTTCTGTTGGTGGAGGTTTAGGAGCATCTGGTTTTGGTTTAGCCGGAAGACCTAAGTCCATCACATTCGGTTTACTGAATGTAGTTGTGAACATAAAGAAGGTAATCAATAGAAAACCCAAGTCCACCATCGGAGTCATATCGACCCTGGTATTCTGCTTCTTGGAACGGACCTTGCCTCCCTTGCCGCCTTTTTCTTGTACTTGTACTTCTGCCATTTCTATCGATATTATTCGTTAGGTTTACCTTCTTGTGATGTAATCAACCAAAATTTAAGAAAATCAATATCTCTTAAACCCTCAAACAGGCCTTTAACTTTAGGGTACTGAGTTGTAACGTCACCTTTAATAGCTAACTTGTAGTCAGGATTAACGCTTAAACTTTCTTTTACCCAGTCAATTAACTGCTTATTTGTACTGTCCATAGGAATTCCTGTAGGACTCTTATAATTTTTCTGCTCATCTGCAGGCATATCCAAATAACCTTTAAGCTGGTTCATTGGAACTCCAATTGCCTGAACTTTCTGGAAAGCAGCTTTTTGGTTGTTGTCAAAAGTAATACCATACTTTTGTCCCATTTTATCCAAAAGAGCAACTCTTTCTGATGCATTTTCTACTGGTTGGAAATAAAATTTTCCATCCGGAGTAGCGTTGATAGTCATTAAACTAGCATCAGGAAGTAATTTTTCCGAAATTGAAGATGGCGGTTTGATCTGCTCCACGTCAGGTTTCTTAAACTGAGTGGTCAAGATAAAGAACGTAAGAAGTAGGAACGCAACGTCACACATTGCGGTCATGTCCGTTACTACTCCATGTCTTTTAGGTTTGACTCTCGCCATTATTATAAAATATTTTTAATTAAACTTCTTTTAATTGCTAATGCAAATACCTTGCTAATTCTTAGTTGAATTCAGCGAAAGACTGCTGGATACTCATAGAGATCTCGTCGATCTTGTAAGTTAATCCGTCAATCTTAGAAGTAAAGAAGTTATAAAGAATAATAGCGATAGCTGAAGTACCAATACCTAATGCAGTGTTAATCAAAGCTTCAGAGATACCTGTAGATAGAGCTGCAGCATCTGGAGTACCACCTCCTGAACCTAATGCAAAGAACGCCTTAATCATCCCGATTACCGTTCCAAGTAGTGCGATCAATGTTGCAACAGTACCTAGAGTAGAAAGGATCATCATGTTTTTCTCAAGCATTGGCATCTCAAGAGTTGTAGCTTCTTCGATAGCTTTGTTAAGCGCTACCATTTTCTGCTCTTTATTTAATGTATTATCGTGAGAAAGTGCTTTGTAAGTAGTAAGACCTTCTTTTACTACGTTACCTACAGAACCTTGTTGTCTGTCACATTCTTCGATAGCTTCGTCAATTTTGTTTTGGTTTAGTAAGCTTCTTACTTGTACAACGAAGTTGTCTAAGTTTCCTTTTCCGGCAGCTTTACCAAGAACGAAATATCTTTCAAAAGAGAAAACAATTACAGTAATCATGAAAGTAATCAAGATTGGTACAATAACCCCTCCTTTGTAGATAATACCTAAAAACGATTCTGGATGAATGTCTTTTCCTTCAATGTCTGAAAAAGCTACAGACCCACTTCCTAGTTTATCTGCATCTTTAAAGTTTCCTGGGCTACCAAGAACGAATAAATAAATACATATCCCTATAGCAAATAGAATAGGAATAATAACAGCTGGATTTAAACCTCCTGCCTTTCTAGCAACTACTTGCTCATCATTTTTTGAAACATTCATTTCCATATTTAACTAAATTATATTGTTTTAAAATTTTACAGGGTGTAAATTAAAGGCAAAATTAATTAAAATGCAAGAGTCTTAATTAAACATTTTGCTTTTTTTTGATAAAGAAATTTTAATACGATTCCGATATAATAATTATTTTAAAATATTTTATTTATTTTTCCCAAATTTAACATTTGAGTTAAAAAATCAAAAAAATAAGACACCCATTTTTTTTAATTTCCCAATGTTAATTTTCTTTTAAATTACGATATTCACAATACGGTGAGGAACTACAATGATTTTTTTAGGGGTTTTACCCTCCAAAATCTGCTGCATTTTTTCACTTGAAATCACCAAATCCTCTACTTCCTTGGCTGAGAATTGAGCTGAAAGCGAAATTTTGAACTTCATTTTGCCATTTACGCTTACCGGATACTCAATTTCGTCTTCAATCAGATAATCTTCATTCAACACCGGAAATTTCTCAAACTCAATTGAGGTATCGTTCCCCAGCATACTCCAAAGCTCTTCACAAATATGAGGTGCATACGGAGAGATGATAACGGCTAGTGGTTCTAAAATATTGCGTTTGTTACATTTTAATTTCTGAAGCTCGTTCACAGCAATCATAAATGATGATACTGAGGTATTGAAAGAGAAATTTTCAATATCATAAACCACCTTCTTTATTAAGGTATGTAAAACTTTATATTCTGCTTTTGTAGGTTCTTCATCAGAAACTTCAAATACTTCTCCGTTGAAATACAGGTTCCAGAATTTTTTAAGGAAACCGTATACTCCACTTAATCCCTGAGTATTCCAAGGCTTGGATTGCTCCAATGGTCCCAGAAACATTTCATATAGTCTTAAACCGTCTGCTCCGTATTCTTCACAGATAACATCAGGATTGACTACATTATATTTGGACTTGGACATTTTCTCTACTTCACGGTCTGTGATGTATTTATCATCTTCTAAAATAAATTCTGCGTCAGCATAATCCGGTCTCCATGCTTTGAATGCTTCAGTATCCAATTCATCTGAGGTTCCTTTTAATAAGGATACATCTACATGAATCTGCTGAGTCTTGTATTCGCTTGCTAAGTTTTTAGACACATATTTATTGGTACCTTCAACTCTGTATACAAATGCACTCATTCCTAAAATCATCCCTTGGTTGATCAACTTCTGGAAAGGCTCGTCATGATTAATATAGCCACGGTCTTTCATAAACATATTCCAGAAACGGGAATATAACAGGTGGCCGGTTGCATGCTCGCTTCCCCCGATATAAAGATCTACCTGTCCCCAATAATCTGAAATGTTCTTTGCACAGAATTCTCCATTATTATGAGGGTCCATATATCTAAGGAAATACCATGAGCTTCCAGCCCATCCTGGCATTGTAGATAGTTCTAACGGGAAGACT
The DNA here is from genome assembly GCF_057799275.1 of Chryseobacterium sp. 14P4.3.2. Classification (NCBI taxonomy): domain Bacteria; kingdom Pseudomonadati; phylum Bacteroidota; class Flavobacteriia; order Flavobacteriales; family Weeksellaceae; genus Chryseobacterium; species Chryseobacterium sp. 14P4.3.2. Next base: position 104,215 of record NZ_JBYOKO010000016.1, on the reverse strand, counting down.
GTTTGATCATCAATTAAATCTGTAGAAACCACTTTCTGATTAACCTCATCCCACGCAAATACTTTTGCATTTCCTAATGGTGGATCTCCGTCTTCTGTTGGTAAATATTTTTCAACTTCAGGAAGTTCTAATGGTAAAGCAGAAACTGGCAATGTGTAAGGCATCCCATCCTTATAATATATAGGAACGGGCTCTCCCCAATAACGCTGTCTTGAGAAAATAGCATCACGCTGTCTGTAATTTGTTGTTCCGTGACCGATTCCTTTAGTTTCAATTTCCGAAATCATTTTTGATTTCGCATCATTATAATTCAGTCCGTTTAGGAAATCTGAGTTTACACAAACTGAATCTTTAGAATCAAAAGCTTTTTCCTGAACGTCTTCTTCTGTTTCAACTACTTTTTTAATTTCTAAATTAAATTTCTTCGCAAATCTGTGATCACGTTCATCATGTGCAGGAACAGCCATTACAGCTCCTGTACCATACCCCATCAATACATAATCTGAAATATAGATCGGCATTTTTGCTCCACTGAAAGGATTAACTGCATAACTTCCGGTGAAAGCTCCGCTCACGTTTTTCACGTCAGACATTCTGTCTCTTTCTGTTTTCTTGGAAGTTTCTTCTATATAGGTATCTACTTCTGCTTTCTGAGCGTCTGTAGTAATGGTTTCCACTAAAGGATTTTCAGGAGCCAATACCATAAAGGTTGCTCCAAAGATGGTATCAGGTCTTGTAGTGAAGACTTCTACGATTTCGTCATGGCCATCTACCTGAAACTCAACCTGAGCTCCCTGAGATTTTCCGATCCAGTATTCCTGAGAATCTTTCAACGGCTGTGGCCAGTCTAATGCAGCAAGTCCCTGTAGCAGTCTTTCAGAGTATGCAGAGATTCTCATACTCCACTGCATCATTTTCTTCTGAAATACAGGAAACCCTCCTCTTTCGGATTTTCCGTCTTTTATTTCGTCGTTTGCCAATACAGTTCCCAACGCAGGACACCAGTTCACGGTGGTCTCTGCTCTGTAAGAAAGACGATAGTTTAACAGGATATCTTCTTTATCAAGATCTGAAGCACTTTTCCATTCTTCTGCAGTAAAGGTAAGTTCGTCATTCTGATTGGCATTTAAACCTTCTGTTCCTTTTTCTTCAAAATGCTGAATCAGGGTATCTATAGCTTCTGCCTTATCTGTATCTTTATTATACCAGGAATGGTACAGCTGGATAAAGATCCACTGTGTCCATTTATAGTAAGAGGCATCTGAAGTTCTCAATTCTCTGCTCCAGTCGAATGAGAATCCGATCTTTTTTAATTGCTCCTCGTATCTGTTGATATTCTGTTCTGTAGTGATTGCCGGATGCTGTCCTGTCTGGATCGCATACTGCTCAGCAGGAAGTCCGAAACTGTCATAACCAACCGGGTGAAGCACATTAAACCCCTGATGTCTTTTGTATCTCGCATAGATATCTGATGCAATATACCCGAGTGGGTGACCTACATGCAGCCCGGCTCCTGATGGATATGGAAACATATCGAGTACATAAAACTTGGGTTTATCTGTGTTATCGGAGGTTTTATAGGTTTGATTTTCCTCCCAGTACTTCTGCCACTTTTTTTCTATCTGCTGATGATCGTAAAACACTTTTGTATAGGTTATATGTTAGACTTTAAATATTCAATAATTCTTTTCTTTTTAACAAGATTCACAAAAATAATGATTTTAAAGCAAATAAAAATTTAATTTACAATGAATTGTAAATCTCTGCACAACAAAAAAATCTCATCCGGAGATGAGATCTGTTTTTTATCGTGAAGTATCCTGCTATTACTGAGTAATTCTCTGGAAAGTATAAGTTCTTGTCTGAAATATAGTAGGATCCTGAGTTTCTTCTCTTACAGCAAGGTTAAGAGTGGTATCATCTAACGTTACAACCTTTGCATTTACTGGCTCTACCACACCCTGAATTTTCATCTGAACGGTTTTTGCGTCCTTGTCATAAGTATAGTTGAATTTTATATCTGATAAAATAGCACACTGTCCAGGTGTAGCAGTATCTCCCCAGTTTGTTCTTGTCCCTTTGGATTCTACGCTGAACCACCATCTGGATTGCTTTTGGCAGTCTGTATACGTAATTGTATTAGAAACCGGATCTTCGCCAACCTCCACAGTAGTAACCACTTCTTTTAATGGTCGCCACGACCCAACTAACGGAGATTCTCTGACAGTATCACTCTCAACAGTACATCCTGTAGCTGCAAACAATGACAATCCTGCAAATAGTAATGCTAATTTCTTCATAGATCATTTTTTTCAAGCGCTAAAATTATAATTTTTTTGATTTATATTACTATTTTTTGTGAAAAATTATTTTATCAATCATTATTTATACATATTTTGAAACGTCAGGGCTTAATATTCCTCTTATTTAACAAATATTGAGCGCCCGGAATTATCTCTATTCTATTAAAAAAGCTATTTTTGTAAGAAAAATACAAATGCAGGATATAACGAAAAACAATTTTGATTTCATACGTGTTCTCCTTGCTTTCATTGTGTTTGTAGGACACCTGGGAGCTCTAAGTCAATCTGACCAGCTTCATATATTAACATACAGTCCGGTAGAGGTTGCTGTTTTTGCGTTTTTCATTGTAAGTGGTTTTTTAATTGCGAGAAGCTATGAAAGGTCTTCCAGTTTAAAGAGCTATGCTAAAAAAAGATTCAACAGGATTCTTCCTGCTTATTTATTGGTTGTATTTCTCTGCACTATACTGCTGAGCCTGGTCAGCACCCTCTCATTTTCAGAATATTTTGGCAACACTGAGGTTTATAAATATTGGTTCTGGAATTCAATTTTCATGAATTTCAAAGCTCCCTGGCTTCCTGGCGTATTTGGTAATCAGGCTGTAAACGGAGCTTTGTGGACACTAAAAATAGAAATGTGTTTTTACTTTGCTGTTCCTCTGATCTTTTTACTGTTTGGAAAAAACAATAAATACAGAAACATCAGTCTGATTGTACTGTACTTCCTTTCGCTGGTTTTCCTTAATTATTTTGAAATGACCGGCAGGGCTGCTATTTCAAGACAGTTACCCGGATCATTATGTTATTTCATTGGCGGAATGTTGCTTTACTTTAATTTTGATAAATTCATCAAGTACAAAAATCAGCTTTTCATTATCGCCATGATTACGGTATGGATAGATCTTTTTTTCAAAATAAAACTATTCTCCCCTATCATGATAAGCATCATCGTTTTATATATTGCTTATTCTTTTAAGTTTCTGAATAATTTTGGAAAATATGGAGATTTTACCTACGGAATTTATATATTCCATTTCCCTATCATCAGGGTATTTCAGACTTTAGGGCTGTTTGAAGATTACAATCCTTATGTGATGAGTCTGGTTTGTATGTTCGTAGTAATTGGGGTTGGAATTTCCTCATGGCATCTTTATGAAAAAAGATTTTTATAAATTTACAGATATTTATTACACAAATGAAAGATCTGGTCTCCATCATCACACCCTGCTATAATTCTGCAGAATTTATAGAGGAAACAATACAATCTGTTCTTAACCAAACCTACGAAAACTGGGAATGGCTGATCACTGACGACCTTTCTAAAGACAACACTGTAGAAATCATTAGAAAATATAGTGATCCGAGAATAAAATTACAGGTTCTGGAGAAAAACGGAGGCGCTGGAAATGCTAGAAACAACAGTCTTGAAAGAGCACAGGGAAGGTATATCGCTTTTCTTGACTCTGATGACTTTTGGTATCCCGAATATATTGAAACCATGACCGGTTATATGCAGGAGAATAATGCAGAGCTTGTTTACTGTAATTATTCAAGATGTAATGAGCAGCTTCAACCGATATTGAAAGACTTTTTGGCTGACAAGGTAGTTACCTTTTCCAATCTGTTAAAAACCTGCCGCCTGGCACCCGTATCTACAATGTATGATACTAAAAGAGCAGGTAAATTTCTATTTCCTGTAAAAAGCAAACGTGAAGATCATGTCATGTGGTTAAATCTTTTAAAAGTAATTCCTGAAGGAATACCTTTAAATAAGACCTTGGCAAAGTACAGAATGCGGGAAAACAGTGTTTCAAGAAACAAAAAAAATATCATCAAGGACCAGTATCTTGTGTATAAGGATTTCATGGGATTTTCAACAGTTACGTCACTGTATTACACAGCCAACTGGGCGTTAAACGGATTTCTGAAATATTCAAAAATTTTCAATTAATGGAGTATTCAAAAGAATTTAAAGCAGCCTTAAGCGCTTTTTCAAGTAATGATAAAGATAAGCTTATTTTCAGACTGCTTAGAAAAGACAAGTTATTGTCCAAAAAGCTGTATTTCGAACTTATCGATCCTGAAACAACCGATGATAAAAGAAATGCAATGGAAGAGCAGGTAGAGGAAAAAATTCTTTTAGCCTCAAAGTATATTGGAAATACCCAATATTTCCTTAGTACCATTAGGGGTATAAGTGCCGAAATTACAGAACATGTAAAAATAACTACGGATAAATTCGGGGAAGTATCACTGACACTTATTCTGATCAACAGGATTTTGGAGTACAACGATGACCTCAGCAGACAACGTTTTGATAATGTATACAAACTTTATATTTATATCATTAATAAAGTATTCAAATCTTTGATTTTAATTAAAAAACTGGATGAAGATTACTGGATAGAAATTGATGAATACCTACGGGACACTCAAAACAAAATCTTTGAAAATCATTATCTTCAAAAACTTTGCATCAATAACGGGCTTGACTTTAATTGGCTTGAATGTGAGAAAATTCCTGAAAATATCGATCAGGTTGTGAAAGAAATCAAAAGCCAGGGATTCCTAAGATAAAATTTTCTGCAAAATCATGGCTGTGGAGTCAGGCTTCTCATCAACGAATCGGTAAGCGTTTTGGGACATCTCTGTAAGTTCCTCCTGATTATCTTTATTCGCCAGAAACAGAATAAATTCTACAGCCTCAGATTCTTCACCGAAAGACTGTCCTCCTGCTGCTGCAATCAGATCATCCGCCTCCGGGTTTTTCTTGTACTGATTTCCAAAAATAACGGGAACACCAAAAGTTACAGCTTCAAGAATATTATGCAGTCCTGCGTCATGAAAACCTCCTCCTACTACTGCAATATCTGCATAAGAATAGAGTTTTGACAACAAGCCTATGCTATCTATGATTAAAAGTCTGGAATCAAAGTTTGTGTGCTGATCTTGTTCTATCTCACTATAAAGTAAAGCCTCAGGAAATATATTTTTTAAGTGCGCTATCCTTTTCAGGTCATGAGGAGCTATGATCAGTTTCAGAGTATTATTCTTTTGTGAAAGTCTTTCTGCTATTTTCTCTTCAGCCTGCCAGGAGCTTCCAAAAACAATGGCTTTATTTTCCCCAATAAAATCAGCAATATTAGCCACATAATTATCACGTTTCCGAAGCTGTTTTACTCTGTCAAACCTTGTATCTCCCGTTACAGAAGACTGCATAAGCCCTACACTTTTAGCTAAGGCAAGAGAAATTGGGGTCTGATGAAAGAACCAGTCGACATTTCTTTGAAGCTGTTTTACAAACCATTTCCCATATGATGTAAAAAAAGACTGCCTTTCGTAGAATAGTGCAGAAATTACATAGATCTTAGTATTTCTGTTTTTCAGTTCGTTCAGTAGATTATACCAATAATCATACTTAACCGTAAAAAATAGTTTAACATCAAAAGATGAGACAAAGTCTTCTACTGTATTTTTTTTATCAAAAGGAAGATAACAGATAACATCGGCTATATGCTTCTTTATAACAACATTTTCATAACCGGACGGCGAAAAGAAAGTCACAAGAATTTTATGATCAGGAAGATTTTCTTTAAGTTTTTCTAAAACAGGCAGTCCCTGCTCATATTCACCTAAGCTTGCCGCATGCATCCAGATCACTTTATCTGTTTTTGAAAATGCAGATCTTACTTTATGTAAAGATTCCTTTCTTCCTTCAACTCCTCTTTTAGTTTTATCATTGAACAAAGAAAAAACTTTCATCCCGAAAGTAAGAAGGCTGATAAATATGTTGTAAAGTAGTTTCAATTTTAATTTGATTTAATCGTCAGATTTCTTTATTATCCCTTCCTGGATAGATTTTACAAGTCCTACTCCTATCACAGCGAACATTAATGCCAAAATAAAGAAGATAGCACTGCTAAGTTCAGTTTGTTTGCCCTCTGCAATACGAACGCTCTCTACGATGATATCCAAAAACAAGAGCATCACAGGAAGCTGCAGTGAAAACATATATAACTCCAGTTTTTCTTTGTTGCGGAAACTTCTGGGTACATTCACTAAAGGAGAGTTTGGGTTTCTTGATATCCCGAAAAAGAGTAAGGAAATAAAAGCAGCTATACATGGAAGAATCCAAATCATTGCTTTTTCGGATTCACCGTCTACTTTTCCATAGAAATCAAAATGGCTGGGTATTATATGTGGTAGTTCTGCATATTTAATTCCTGTAAACCCCCAAATTACTATAAGCAAAAGAGTATTTACAATTAATAGTATGCCAGACAATTTCATGTTTTAAATAACGCTTTTAAGGACTCTCAGTTTGTGAGTATGTTTATTCAATTCTTTATTGAAAATTCCCGTAGAGTCCAGAGTGTCTATTCTCACTTTTCCTGACGCATGGATGATCTTCTGATTTTCAAGCATAATTCCTACGTGAATAATCTTCCCTTCTTCATTTTCAAAGAAAGCAAGATCTCCAGGCTGCGTTTCTTCTATAAAGGTAAGTGCTTCTCCCACCTCAGCCTGCTGGGAGGCATCTCTGGGAATCTTTATATCATGAACTTTATAGACCAATTGGGTAAAACCTGAACAGTCTACGGCAAAGAAACTTTTCCCTCCCCATAGGTAAGGTACATTAAGGAATTCTCTTGCCGTAAGCGCTATACTTTCCCGTACATCGTGGCTTCTTCTTGAGGCAACCACAGAAAATTCTACTTCGGAACCTATAGACAGTAACGTTTTCCCATCATTCATCAATACAGAAGAAAAATCTTCAGTTACGACCGTAACTTTTCTGTTAGCAAGTTCCTGATCGGTAACCGTTCTGATCTGTTTGGTATCTATCCACCCTTCATAGCCGTCATAGTGCATTTTTATTTTGGTCCAGTTTTTATTAACCTCCAAAATATCTGCACTTTCTCCAAACAATATTTCTGTAACAATTTCTGCCCTGTCAGAACCTTCTGCACGGACTGGCGCTACTGTAACAATACAAATTCCTTTATTCATTTTATTCTTTTAGAAATTAGGACATTTAGAGATTTAGAAATTATGCTGCCTTCTTCAATCTCTATATCTCTTAATTATTTTCTTCTCAGAAAATTCACCCCGTCACGCAAAGGTAAAATAAGATTTTCAAAATCTTCGTCTTTTGCGGCTAAATCGTTTAATTCTTTAATAGACTGTGTAGATTTCATTTTTGGTTCTTCTTCCAGTACTTTTCCATACCAAAGAACGTTGTCAAACATAACAACAGATCCTGATCTGGTGTGAGGTTTTATAAGTCGGAAATATTCTGCATAATTTTCTTTGTCAGCATCTACAAAAATAAGGTCGTAAACCTCATCTGTTTCCTTTAAAAATGTTTTAGCATCCTGAAGTTTGAAATCAATCTGATCAGCATACTCACTCGTATCAAAATATTTTTTTGGAAGATAAGCGAGATCTTCATTCACGTCCAATGTTGTAATTTTCCCTTCTTTACTTAATCCTGAAGCCAGACAGAGCGTGGCATATCCTGTAAAAGTTCCTATTTCAAGGACATTCTTTGGCTGCAGCATTTGAGAAATTATAGTGAGAAGCCTACCCTGCTGATACCCTGATATCATATGAGGCTGTGTTGTTTTCTGATAAGTCTCTCTTCTCAGTTTTTTCAGAATTTCCGATTCCGAAGAAGCGTGTGCTTCCAAATATCTGTCCATTTCAGGATTCTTTTCTTCAAAAAAACTCATAAAATTTTATTTAAACAAATTTAAGAATTTTAAAACTTTTTTTAAAACCCTTATTTCCGTTGAGTATAAGATAAAAAAAAAGAGAGAAATTAATCCCTCTTTGTCTTTATATCTTCTGTCTTCGATGTTGATGCAGAGAAAATATTTAATAGGCTATACAATACTGTCCTGGTGAACCACATACCCATCCCGGACAGCAATCACTGGTTCTCTGGCAAATTATCTGTGGATTACACCACACTTCTGCACCTTTTACATTTTTCATTTCTCCTCTTGAAAGTTTTTTAGAATTTTTCATAATTATTTTGGTTTAGTATTAATTTCCTACTCTTTAAGATTTTCGGACACCTCTTTAATTTATCTCTCTAAAAAGAGATTTAAATATACAATTATTTTTTTAACCCAAATAATAGAATTACCATAAGTTATTCATAATTTACTACTTACACATTGATAAAATGAACCAAACAAGCACCATTACGTTAATTTAATATCTCTGTACAACTATTAAAATCCTGAATATCCGAATGAATTTGATGATTTCTGAGTGTCATTTTTCGACCTAAAAAAAACCGTATAGTGATCAATCCTAGGGAAAAGCCCATATAAAATACCGGAAAAATACGGATACTATTTTCTAGAGATTAGTTATATGTTTGCAAAGAGAATAACGGGTAAAAACACTAAGAGAAAGTAAAATGATTACAGGAGAGACACAAACTAACCATGAGAATCAAAAAACCGTACTACCTAACAGTAAAACGGATTCTTCTGTAAAAAAATCTAAGGCTGAAATATCCAATTCATTTCTACAAAGAATTATTTCGCTCTTGAAAAAAGAAGAATTAATTTGATTAAAAAATAAGTCCCGGCCTCCTTCGGGATTTATTTTATTTTAATACCCATCAAGGGTAAACAATTTTTCTAAAAAATATTCTGGCGGGCAGTAAAGCTCAAATCCACACAAATTCTTCATTACTTATCTTGTTTCTGAAATAGGTAAAGCAATTTGATATATTCTTACATAATGGGGACATTGAATTGACCTTACTTTAGCCCTTAAAAAAATACAGCACGAAATATGCACATAAAACCTCCTGTCTTCACTGCCGGAAACAAAAAAACTGCCTCATCTCTGAGACAGTTTTTGTTATTTATATAATTCAGTGATTATTTTTTTGGAGCGATATCCATCAGTTTCATAAACTCATCCAGTTTAGGCATAATGATGATTTCTGTTCTTCTGTTTTCTGCTCTTCCTGAAACGCTCATATTAGTCGCTTTAGGGTTATATTCAGAACGTCCACCTGCTGTAATTCTTGCAGGGTCCACTCCAAACTGAGTCTGAAGAACTTTAGCTACCGAAGTTCCTCTTAATGCTGAAAGATCCCAGTTATCTCTTGGCAGATTAGGAGAACTTAATGGAGCATTATCTGTATTACCTTCGATCAATACTGAATACTTATCATAATCATTGATTACTTTAGCCACTTTACCAAGTACTTCCTGAGCAGCTGGCAAGATGTTGTAATCACCTGTTTTGTATAACATTTTATCAGAAAGAGAGATCATTACTACTCCTTTCAATACTTTTACCTGTACATCCTGATCTGACATATTGTCCAAAGATCTTTTCAGCTTATTGGATAATGCAAGGTTCAGACTGTCATTTTTAGCGTTGTTTGAAATCAACTGCTTAATATATGAGTTGGATGCATTGATCTCACCTACCAATTTATCAATATTAGAAGAGCTCTTACCTGTATTGGACAGACACGCATCAAGTGATGACTTCAAAGCATCATGCTGGCTTTTCAATAGATTGTTCTCACCTGTCAATGCAGAGTTTTGAGATTTTAAATCCTGAATTTCTCTTTGTCTTTCACCAATATTTTCAATACACTGCTTATAGTTTGTGCTTAAAGCATCGTACTGCTTCTTGCTGATACAAGACGTCATTCCCAGTGCCATTGCAGAAACTGCTAAAATTTTTAAAATCTTCATAAGTAAACTTTTTTAAAGAACTCAAAGTTAGGGAAATTCAATTGAATTATATCGGTTATCTTTGCATAAAAGAAATTCTCAACAAATATGTTGAAAAAATCAACCTTCATCTACCAATTAGAAAATCTCGTCTATCAGCCTGGCACTCACACTTATCTTTTGGCAGTGAGCGGAGGGGCAGACTCTATGGTCTTAGCCAGTTTATTCAGCGATTTAAGAGACTTTTCACAGGATTTGGAACCGGAATTCCAGATCGCTCACATTAACTACAAACTGCGAGGCAATGATTCAGATCTGGATCAGAAAGTCGTACAGGATTTTTGTGAGAAAAATCATATAAAATTCCACCTGTATGAAGTTTCGGAAAAAGATCAAAAACCTGAAAATTCTATTCAGCTTTGGGCAAGAGAGCTGCGTTATCGCTTCTTTAGAGAGATTCAGGAAAAAGAAAAACTTAAGTTTCTTGTTACTGCTCATCATCTGAATGATCAGTTGGAAACCTTTATCATTAATCTTTCTAAAGCAGCAGGCATCAATGGGCTAAGTGGCATTCCTTCCAATGATAATAACACCTTGCGTCCGCTTTTATCATTTTCAAAAAAAGAAATTTACCGGTTTGCTGAGGAAAACAATATTGAATTCCGGGAAGATCTTTCGAATAAAAAAAGCGACTATTTAAGAAATAAAATCAGAAATGAAATTGTTCCCACATTGATGGAAACCAATGACCATTTTCTCGAGAACTTCAAAAAGAGTTCTTTTTACCTGAATCAGGCTAAGGATTTTGTTCAACAACAGATTGAGAAAATAGAAAATACGCTTACACTATTTAACCCGGAGTATAAAATCTTATCAAAGGAAAAGCTGGATCAGGAAAGCGATTTTGTAAAGTTTGAAATTTTAAAAAAATACGGTTTCACCCAGGAAGAAGAGATCCCTAAAATTTTTAAAGCTGAGAATAACAGTTCTTTTTTTTCAAAAGAATACCAACTGACCGTTAATCGTGATGAGTTAATATTCATTGATAGAAGTAAAAAGCAGGCTATCGGCACCAAAGAGATCGTGATTGACCATTTTGATTTCAAACAAAACCGGATGAGTATCAATTTCGTAGATACTATTGGAAACATTGATGGAATCAATAAGGCTTTTGAATGGGAGTTTGATGCTGAAAAACTTCATTTCCCACTTAGTTTGAGAAAGCAAGAAGACGGTGATGAATTTTATCCGATGGGGTTTTCGGGGAAAAAGAAAGTTTCTAAGTTTTTTAGGGACGAAAAATTATCTATTTTAGCGAGGCAAAAAACTTGGATACTGACTGACAGTAACAATTCCGTACTTGGAATCATTCCTTTCAGACAAGACAGAAGATATGCAACAAATGAAAAGACCAAATGGAGTCTTAAAATTTTTAATAAAATGAACAATGAAATTTAGAAATTGGTTTTTATTAATTCTACTATTTTTAGCAACAGGAATTAATGCACAGATAAAAAATCCTGTAAAGTTTAAATTTACTGTCAACGATCTTGGTAACAACCAATACGAAGCGGTTTTGAATGCTACCATGGAAAGCGGCTGGCATATTTACTCTAAGGACTTACCGGAAGATACGGGAATTCCAACCGAATATAAGGTTTCAGGAAAAAATATTGAACTGATCGGAAAGTTTACGGAAACGGGTAAAAAGCATGAAGAGTTTTCCGAAGCTTTTGGAGGAACCATTGTTTTCTACTCCAATACAGCTGGGTTTAAGCAAAAATTCAAATTAAAAGATCCAACAAAACCTGCTGATGTTATTTCTGAAATTACCTATCAGACTTGCGACGACAGAGTTTGCCTTGCCCCAAATACTTTAGAGTTCAATCAAAAGGTGACTCCAAAAGGAGCAACAGAAGAAGAAGTTGCCCCTGAAAAAATGGCAAAAGATTCAGCAAAATCTGTAGAAATGGTTAGCGAAACGCCTTCTAAGAAAGAAATGACCATTGCCGAAACGTCAATGCTGGATCCTAAGCAGTTAAAAATTAAAACATTAGATTTCAAAAATCCATTAACAGACTGTGGAATTGCAACACCTAAAATGGATGAAAACTACTGGACGTATCTGTTTTTAGGATTTATTGGCGGCTTAATTGCTTTACTGACACCTTGTGTTTTTCCAATGATCCCTTTAACGGTTTCATTTTTCACAAAGGGTAACAAAAACAAAGCAAAAGGAAAGCGAGATGCTATTATATATGGATTTTTCATCCTTCTTATTTTCATCTTACTAAGTATTCCTTTCCATATTATTGACGGAATTGCAGGAAATATCTTCAACGAAATTTCTACAAGTGTATGGCTTAATATTGCATTCTTTATTATATTCATCTTCTTTGCAGGAAGCTTCTTTGGGTATTATGATATTACCTTACCAAGCTCTATTGCCAATAAGTCTTCAAGAGCTGAAGAAGCCGGTGGTATCATTGGTATATTCTTCATGGCACTTACTCTGGTAATTGTATCTTTCTCATGTACGGGTCCTATTTTAGGAAGTTTATTAGGAAGTGCAGTAACAGGATCATCCAATGTTCCTATGTTATTAACATTTGCACTGGCTGGGTTTGGATTGGCATGGGCTATTGTTTTCGGATTATTAGCTTTATTCCCTCAGGCATTACAAAGTCTTCCGAAATCCGGAGGCTGGATGAATACCGTGAAAGTAGTTTTAGGGTTCGTAGAATTGGCTTTAGCATTAAAATTCTTATCTAAGGCAGATCTTGTATCTAAGACATTCTTGTTAAAACGAGAGCTTTTCATTGCGATCTGGATTATTATCGCACTGGGATTAGCTTTATATCTATTAGGATTTATCAGATTCCCGCATGATGATAAGAAGCCTAAAATTTCTATGTCAAGAAAAATATTAGGGGTATTGGGAATCGGTTTTGTGGTGTATCTTATACAGGGTTTGATTCCATCTGAACGTCCGAAGCTTCAGCTTTTAAGTGGTATTTTACCTCCACTTAATGTAAGTTATTTTCACGATGAAAAAGACGGAATTTTGGGAATGCATCCTGAACATGATTTTTTCAAAGCCATAGAAATTGCGAAAAAGGAGAACAAACCTATCTTAATTGACTTTACAGGATACGGATGTGAAAACTGTAGAAAAATGGAAGAGTTCGTATGGAGTGAGCCGGATATTTTACCTATTCTCCAGAATGATGTTGTACTGGCATCTCTTTATGTAGATGATAAAGAAGAGCTTCCTGAGGATCAAAAAACTAAAATTGACCTTGGAGAAGGGCAGGTAAAAAAAGTAAAAACAATAGGTGACAGATGGAGCTTATTCCAGCAGGTTAACTTTAACAATAATTCGCAGCCTCATTATGTTTTAATAACTCCTGACGGTAAGGTAATCAACAACCCTGTTTCAGGCTATATGCCAAAAGAGGATTTTAAGAAATTCCTGGAATGCGGAGTTAATTACTTCAAGAATAATAAATAGATTGTAATCAATATAATTTCAGCCTTATCAGTAAATTGATAAGGCTTTTTTAATACATTGATTTTAACAGGATTTAAGTAAAATACAATAATTAAATTTGAAATTTATTATCAATTTCCATGTTTAGGTATAAACTTTGTATCAATTCATCAAAACACCGATCGGCTTTTTAAAGTTTTCATCAAATACCGTTTAACATTTTAAAGTATTAATTATGGCTGAAGTAATCGCACAAGAAAAACAGAGCGGCAAGCAAAAGAAAAAAATGATCAGAGTAGATATGACTCCTATGGTAGATTTAGGATTTCTGCTTATCACTTTCTTCATGTTCACGACCAATTTTACAAAACCTAATGTAATGGACCTTGGACTACCGGCAAAAGACCCTAATCCCAATCCCATAAAAACACCAGTGATTGGGGATAAAAATCAAGTTACCTTCATTCTTGGTAAAGACAACAGGGTGTTTTATCATCAAAGCAACCAGAAAGACCTGAACGCAGGCAACCTAAAAGAAACTGATTTTAGTGGAATAAAAATTTCAAAAATCATTTCTGAAGCTTATAAAAACGCTCCGAGTCCTGAAAACTTCACGGTGATCGTGAAGCCGACAGATGAAGCCAACTACAAAAACTTTGTAGATATGCTGGATAATCTCGCTATTGCTAAAAAAGAGCGCTATGGTGTTACTGACATCAAGCCCTGGGAAACAAAAATTTATAAAGAGTTAGTTCAATAAAGAGAAGGCTGTTTCAGTAATGAGACAGCCTTTTTGATGCAGTTTAAGATATTCATCGGGAATAATTCAACAGATAATTCTGATGCTGCTGATAGTCTTGAAGCTTTTGATAATCATAAAAAAGATTATCATTTCAAATAGATTACGGGTGGCCAAATATTCCTCTTTTTTGTTTAAATTTGAATAGGCAATCGATCAGGAATTAATTTCTTGATTATTGCTGCTTTATTTTAACCTTCTATAATTTGAAATCATGCTGAACTTTGAGAGAAAAGGAAATGGAAAAGAAACTCTGGTACTACTTCACGGTTTTATGGAAAACCTGTCTATCTGGAATGATATGGAGCCCCATCTTTCTAAAGATTTTTCATTGTTAAAAATTGATCTTCCAGGTCATGGGCAGTCCGAAACCCTAGGCGAAGTTCACACAATGGAACTTATGGCAGATGAAGTAAAAAAAGTTTTGGATAACCAGAATGTAAAGAATATACATCTTCTGGGACATTCCATGGGCGGCTATACTTCATTGGCATTTGCTGAAAAGTATCCTGATTCTTTAAAAAGTTTGACGTTATTTTTCTCTACTTATTTTGCAGATGATGAAGAGAAAAAACAACAGCGCGTTAAAAGCTACAGAATCATCAGGGATGCTTTTGCCCATTATGCCAGAGTGGGAGTACCTAATCTATTCAATCCTAATGAAAGAGATATTCTGGAAGGAAAAATTGAAACAGCGCTGGAAACAGCACTTTCCACTAATAATCTTGGGGCTCTGGCCTGTGTAAAAGGGATGGTGGAGAGAACGGACAAGAAGCATATTATTCAAAATCTGGAAGCCAAAATCTTAGTATTGGCAGGAAAACATGATAATGCTGTAAAAACAGATATCATGATCAAAAACCTTCCGGACAGAACCAATATAAAATCTTATATACTGGACTGCGGGCATAACGGACATTGGGAGAAACCAGTGATCTGTGCAGAAATAATCAACACCGAACTTCTTCATAATCTTCCGAAAAATCTTATTTTATAACATTCAAATATGAAAGAAGCTTAAGTCTGTAATTAAAAAAAAATCCTGTATCTTAGTAGAGGATAATTTTTATAATGGCGTTATTTTCGTTCAAAAAAAAGAAACCACCGATTATTGGACTTACACTTTCAGGCGGAGGAATGCGTGGAATTGCCCATATTGCCGTTCTGAAGGCTTTGGAAGAATACGATCTGAAACCCCACATTATTTCAGGGACAAGCGCAGGCTCCATCATTGGTGCTTTTTATTCTTTTGGAAAAACACCCGATGAGATGATGGAAATTGTAAGACAGACTTCTTTTTTCTCCAGATCTTCATTAAAACTATCAAAAAACGGGATTTTCAGCTCTAATTTCATTTTAAAACTTCTTACCGACTATTTCCCTGAAGATAATTTCAATATTCTGGAAATCCCGGTATATGTTGCTGCCACAGAAATGACACATGGCATTGTTGATTTCTTTTCTGAAGGACCGCTTTTTGGTCCATTACTGGCTTCATCAAGTGTTCCGTTCATTCTTCCTCCGGTAAGAATTGGGGACAAAATTTACGTAGATGGCGGTGTTTTAGACAACCTTCCAATCGAACCTATTATTGACAAGTGTGATTTCCTTATTGCCTCCCATGTTAATTCGCTCAGCTATGATGAATTGAACAAAATGAGCCTAATGAAAGAATTCGACAGAATCCTCCACCTGGCCATTGCCAAATCTGTATATTCTAAGGTGAAACACTGTGATATCTTCCTGGACCCTCCTAAAATGACTAAGTACAGTCTTTTTAGCAAGAAATATATGGATGAAATGTTTCAGCAGATGTATGAATACACTTGTCAGGAGCTTGAGGAAAAGGGATATAAAAAACTTGAATAAGTTTCTCTTATAGGTTTTCTTCTGCCAATCTGGTTTTGAAAGTTTCAATAGTACCAGGCAGCGAGTCATTAGATTTTCCACCTGCAGCATTAATATGCCCTCCTCCGTTGAAATATTTTCTGGAGAATTGGTTCACGTCTACGTCATCTTTACTTCTGAAAGAAATTTTCACAAAATCTTCGTAAAGGTCTTCCATGAAAAAGGCTGACATTTTTACTCCGGCAATACTTAAACCATAGTTTACAAAACCTTCGGTATCTCCTTTCTGGAAGCCAAACTCTTTAAGCTCATTTCTTGTAAGGCTCAAAACAGCTACTGTACCTTCATTTACCACTTCTATTCTTCCCAGCACCAAAGCCAGCAAATGAAGACGGGAAACCGTGTTGGTATCCCAGGTATTGGAAGTAATCATAGCAGGATCCGCTCCTTTTTCTATTAAGTTTGCAATGATTCTGTGCGTTGTAGCACTGGTTGAACGAAAACGAAAACCTCCGGTATCTGTCATAATCCCTGTATAAAGACATTCTGCCATATCCTGGTTCACCAACTTCTCATCTTCCATCACTTCTATAAAATGATAAATCATCTGTGAAGTTGCGGGAATCACTGTATCTGAGTACACAAAATCAAATGGTTCAGGCTGTTGGTGGTGGTCGATAAGAATTTTCTTGCCTTCGGCTTTTACCAACCAGTCTCCCAGTAATCCTATTCTTGACGGAGAATTAAAATCCAGACAGAAGATAACATCTGCTCCGGCAATCATATCAGAAGCCAGTTTTCTTTTATATTCTGCGATAATCACTTTTTTGGCTTCCGGCATCCATTTCAGAAATTTCGGAAAATCATTAGGTACAATAACCTCGGCATGGATTCCTTTTGCCTTTAAATAATGTTTCAATCCCAGGCTGGAACCAATAGCATCACCATCCGGATTGTAGTGCGTCAGGATAACTATTTTGTTTTCAGGTGTTAGTAATGTATTAATATCTAAAAGTTCTGCTGGTGTAAACATCTGGTGTTTATTTTCGTTAAAATTAAAGTTTTCAAAGATAGAGCTTTTATATAAATCATTTAAATATTATTTTTGCACCGGGAATTGGGTTTCTTATCGGGGTTTATAAAACTTTGATTGAAAAACATCTCATTTAATTTCAAAAAAAAATAATTAAAGTTTGTAACTTATAAAAATTTATATATCTTTGCAACCTGAAAATTAATAGATTAATTACGATTTAAACATATAGTAATGAGTAAAAGAACATTCCAGCCATCAGAAAGAAAAAAGAGAAACAAACACGGTTTCAGAGAAAGAATGTCTACGCCAAATGGAAGAAGAGTTTTGGCTGCGAGAAGAGCTAAAGGCAGAAAGAGTTTAACTGTAAGTGCTGCACGCGCTAAGAGATAATCTTTTTATTATCATATACAAATCATGCTTGAGAAGTTGCTTTTCAGGCATTTTTTGTTGTTAAAATTTACTAAAATTTAGTCGATATTAACTTCTTTTTTCTATTTTTAAAAGTTGAAAATTTTTTATCAGAAACAGCCTTTAAAATTTAATTATGCCACATACTAATATCTCCGGAGACAACATCATAAGTTTACAACACGCAAAGATTGCCCAAAAAAACTTCACTGTTCTTTCTGATGTAAATCTTAACATTAAAAAAGGCAGATTCTGCTATCTTATCGGAAAAACAGGTTCCGGAAAAAGCTCACTTTTAAAGACGCTTTACGGACATATTCCTTTAGCATCAGGACACGGAGCTGTAGTAGGATTTGATCTGGCAAAGTTAAAACCTTCTGATATTCCTAATCTAAGAAGAAAACTGGGTATTGTATTTCAGGATTTCCAATTGCTTTCTGACAGAACCGTTGAGAAAAACTTAAAATTCGTCCTTGAAGCAACCGGATGGAATGATAAAGTAAAAATGGAAGACCGAATCAATGAGGTACTGGGAAGCGTGAACATGAAAAGCAAAAAGCACAAAATGCCACACGAACTTTCCGGAGGTGAGCAGCAGCGTATTGCCATCGCAAGAGCCCTTCTTAACCACCCGGATCTTATTTTAGCGGATGAGCCGACTGGTAATCTAGACCCTGAAACATCTAACGAAATCATGACCCTATTGAAGCAGGTAGCCCTTGAAAACGGTGCGGCAGTAGTAATGGCAACCCATGATTATCATATGATTCAAAACTTCCCGGGAGAAGCTATCAGATGTGAAGACGGAAAAGTTTCTGTACTAGATACTGCAGAATTATTTGAATAAGAATTAAAAGATCTAGAAACTTCTAATTTTTATCTTTAAAAATATGAAACTCACTGGTGAGTTCAAGATATTGGTCCGAGTACATTCTCGGACTTTTTTCTATAATAAATTCAGATTCAGTCATTTCTTTTTTCTCTAAAGAAAACTCAAGAATCAGTCTTTTTGTTTTTGAATTCTCAATACCTTTAATATTCAGTCTATTGCTCAGAAACAAGTTATTTTCTTCTGCAATTGAAATGAAAACATCTCCAGCTTCAACTGGAATAATAACAGACAGAAGTCCGTTTTCAGATAGAATATGAGCAGCATTGGTGATCAGCTGCCTGAAATTTAATTCAACTGTCTGACGGGCAATTTTATCTTTCTCAGATCCGGATTCTTCAAAATAAGGAGGATTTGAAACAATAAGATCAAATTTCTCCTGGGTTTCAAAAGTTTTAAAATCCTGATGTTTATTTTTCAATCTTGACCGAAAAGGAGAATTTTCGAAATTGAGTGTTGTAAGTGCGGCAGCCGCTTCATTAATATCTAATCCTAAAAAAGAAGCCTGATTATTTCTTTGAGCCAGCATTAATGAAATAAGGCCGGTTCCTGTTCCTATTTCCAAAACACAAAACCTGGTCTCAACCTTTGCCAAAGCTCCAAGAAGAACCCCGTCTGTTCCCACACGGAAGACGTCTTTAGATTGCTGAATTTCAAATTGTTTAAACTTAAAAGGCTTCACTATAAATTGGTAGGCAGTGTAATAATGAAAGTCGACCCCTTTCCTACTTCTGATTTCACAGAGATCTCCCCTTTATAATCCTCAATCATTTTTCTTACCATGGATAATCCAAGCCCCATTCCACTACTTTTGGAGGTAAAATTAGGTTCAAAAATCCTTTCGTACATATTTTCAGGAATTCCGATTCCATTATCCTGAACGGACACGATCACTCTCCTTTGATGCTGCTCTACATCTACATTGATGATAAGTTTCCTTTCATCACTTTCGGCCTGTTTAGCATTAGTGACAAGGTTTGTTATAATCCTGGATAAATAAATTCTATCCATATTGATCATAATATTACTTTTGTTGGCATGCATAAAGATGCTGTCATCATTGAATACACGAAGAATATCTTCCACTTCTGTATTCAGATTGATAACTTCATTATTTTTTTCAGGGAGTTTTGCAAATTCTGAAAAAGCCGATGCTACAGTGGCAATCAGGTCTATCTGATCTACCATCGTCTTGCTCATCTGCTTTACTCTTTCTTTGATATTAGGATCTGCCGGATCAAATTTTCTTTCGAAATTCTGAATAGTAAGCTTCATGGGAGTCAAAGGGTTTTTAACCTCATGAGCAACCTGCTTTGCCATTTCCCTCCAAGCTTCTTCAGAAGCTTTAAAACGCAATCTCTCTTTTTGATCCTGAATTTGCAGAATCATTCTGTTATACGCTCTAGCCAAAGCATTAAGCTCATCGTTCTTATAGTACCTGATAGGACGCATTTCATTTTCAAACAATGTAATACGTGTAATCATATCAGAGAATTTTGTAATGGTTTTCGCAAGACTGTTAGACGTTACCCAGCTGATCCATATACTGAATAGAATAAGGAATATATCAACTAAAAGAATATATTTAACATACTGATGAAGTACATCAAGATATGCAGATTCGTTATGATATAAAGGAATATAAACAACACCTATCGGCTCCAGCTCATTATTTTTCAAAAGAAGATAGGAAGAAGTAAGCTTGGCATCTTTGGCGGCATCATATCTTGTCAGATCCACTCTTGCATCTGTGGATAAAATCTTGTTAATAATATCTATGGGAAGGGTTTTCTGCTCTATCAGACTTTCATCTTTATTTGAAAGCAAATAATTTCCTTTGAGATCATAAATAACAATATCGTGCTGGTTGATATCTGCTATTTCAAAGATCTTATTCCCCAGAACCTTCGGAAGGTCTTTTGTTTCTACCAATGTACGGCTTACTGCATAATCCAGATACCTCATTACAGCATTGGTTTTCTCCTGCATATCAATATTACTCTGCTGCAGGGAATTGTTCCTTAGAACAAAATAAGGAACCAGTGAAGTTGCCACAACGCTTAAAAAACATACCAGTAAGAAACCGAAAAAAACACGGTTTCTTAAGCTATATCCTTTATATTTATTAATCGACATCTTACCTTTTAATTAACCTAGCAATATACTTACCAATGATGTCAAATTCCAGATTTACTTTATCACCAATTTTCAGATGCTGCATATTTGTAAATTCCCATGTGTAAGGAATAATAGCTACAGAGAACTGTGCGTCTTCACTTTTTGCAACGGTAAGACTGATTCCGTTAACAGTAATTGAGCCCTGAGGAACCGTCACAAAGTTTCCGTCTTCTTCATATTTCATGGTAATAAAGTAGCTTCCGTCTTTATTTTCAATCCCTACAACCTCACCGGTTTTGTCAACGTGCCCCTGAACGATATGGCCGTCTAATCTTCCGTCCATCTTCATGCATCGCTCCAGATTCACAACAGTTCCTAATTCCCATTTTCCAAGATTCGTCTTTTCTAATGTTTCATTGATGGCTGTTACTACATATTGGCTATCTTTAATCTCAACCACAGTAAGGCAGCAACCGTTGTGTGCCAGACTTTGATCAATTTTAAGCTCGCTTGTAAAAGGGCATGTCAGGGTGAAATCTATGTTACTTCCTTTTTCTTCAATCTTTTCAATAACACCAACTGCTTCAATAATTCCTGTGAACATATTATTTTTTGCTAAATTTGTAAATTATAATCTTCAAAGATAATCAAAATGAGCCCAAAAAACCATAAAGTACGAGTAGGAATTTCAATCGGTGATTTCAATGGCATCGGTCCGGAGATCATTATGAAGTCGCTGAAAGACAAAACCATTACAGATTTTTTCACTCCTGTAATTTTTGGGTCGGGAAAATTATTCACTTATCAGAAAAATATTTTTAAGCTGAATCTTAATTTCAATTACGTTAATGAAGCTTCACAGGCCCAGGCAGGAAAACTTAATATGGTAAACCTTACCAAAGAAAATGTGAATGTAGAATTAGGAGTTCCCACTGAAGAATCTACCAGAATGGCTATTGATTCTTTGGAAGCAGCAACTGAAGCTTTAATAAAAGGTGACATTGATGTTCTTGTAACAGCTCCTATCAATAAGGATGAAATGGTAAAAATGGGCTTTAAACATGCCGGGCACACCGGCTATTTTGAAGAGAAATTCAATAAAAAAGGATTAATGTTCCTGGTTACTGAAGATCTTAAAGTAGCTGTATCTACTCACCATATTCCTATTGCGCAGATTGCAGAGAATATTTCTAAAGAAAAAATAAAGAAACAGATCAGAGTATTAAACCAGACCCTGATTGAGGATTTCTGTATCCAAAAGCCTAAAATTGCCGTATTAGGATTAAATCCTCATGCCGGAGATGGCGGCGTGATTGGCACAGAAGAAATTGAAATCATTGCTCCAGCTATTAAAGAACTTTCTGATAATGGAATACTGACATTCGGGCCTTTCCCGGCAGACAGCTTCTTCCAACCCAATAAATATAAAAATTTTGATGCGGTTTTAGCCATGTATCATGATCAGGGGCTTGCTCCCTTTAAGACACTAGCATATGAAGAAGGAGTGAATTATACAGCAGGGCTTCCTTTTATCAGGACTTCTCCGGACCATGGAGTTGCCTATGATATTGCAGGAAAGAACGTTGCCGATGAGCAGAGTTTTACAGAAGCTATTTTTACTGCGATCAAAATTTTCAAGAACAGATGTGAATACGGTGAACTGATGGAAAATCGTCTACAGCCTAGAAAAATGGTTGTTGACAATGGAATAGACGAGGATCTTCCTGAGGAAACTGAAGGATAAATCATTAAAACAAATTTTAAATTAATTTGTTTTGAATTTTATTTGTTATTATAAAAAAAATGCATATTTTTGCACACTCATTTTATGGACAAGTTAAGAAACTATGACGTAAGCTTTTCCGGACTTAAAAACGGAAGCCACGAGTTCAAGTTTGAGATCGATAAAACGTTCTTTCAATTATTTGACACTGAACAGGAATTTACAACTCCTAGAATAGAAGTAATTGCTTTATTAGATAAGCACACTACTTTTTTAGAGTTTGTGATTAAGATAAAAGGTTTAGTAGAGTTGGTTTGTGATATCACAAATGAAGATTTCGACTATCCTATCGAGAATGAAATCAAAATTCTGGTGAATTTCGGAGAAGAATATGATGACAGCAATGAAGATGTCATTACCATTCCTACCGGCGAGCATGCTTTCAATGTAGCACATTTGATTTATGAAAATGTAATGCTTTCCATCCCCATGAAAAAGATTTCACCGAATATCAATGATGAAGATCTGGAGATTCTTGATCAGTTCGGTCCGAAAGACGTTGAAGAAGCTGAAGAGGAGGAACATGAAAATGATCCGAGATGGGACGCTTTAAGAAAATTAAGAGACAATAATTAAATAGAATAATTTAAATATGATGAGATGATGAATCTCATCGCTCATCAATTAAAAAAGTTATTAGAAAATGGCACATCCAAAGAGAAGACAGTCGTCTACAAGAAGAGATAAGAGAAGAACTCACTACAAAGCTGTAGTTCCTCAATTAGCTAAAGATGCAACAACAGGAGAGCTTCACCTATACCACAGAGCTCACTGGCATGAAGGAAAACTTTACTACAGAGGTAAAGTAGTATTGGAAAAAGAAGTAGCTACTACTGAAGAAAACTAAGAGTCGCTTTTCACTGAAAAAGCCTCATTTTAATACAAAAACCGCCCAATTTTGATAAAATTTGGCGGTTTTTTGTTGTTTTTTACGTTTTTTTGGTATCTTTGACCCAAAATCAAATATCAAATTTATGGACATTAAAGACATACAAAATCTTATTAAGTTTGTATCTAAAGCTGAAGTTTCTGAAGTAAAGTACAAGACTAAAGATTTCGAAATCACTATTAAAACTCCATTAGCTGGAAGCGATGCTGTATATGCACAACCTGCAGTATACCATACAGCTCCTCAAGCGGTAGCTGCTCCGGCACCTGCTGCAGCTCCAGTTGCTCCTGCTGCTGAGAAAGCTGAAGCCGCTTCTGATGACAGCAAATATGTAACTATCAAATCTCCAATGATCGGAACATTCTATAGAAAACCATCTCCGGACAAAGATGTATTTGCAAATGTAGGTGATGATGTTTCTGTAGGTAAAGTTGTTTGTGTAATTGAAGCAATGAAATTATTCAACCAGATTGAATCTGAGATCAGCGGAAAAATCGTTAAGATCCTAGTGGATGATGCTACTCCTGTAGAATACGACCAACCATTATTCTTAGTAGATCCATCTTAATTTAGATGTTAGATGTTAGACGTTAGGTGTTAGATTAAATTCTACATTGAAATAACATTATCTGATTTTCAAATTATCTAATTTTCAAATTGAAGAAGATGTTCAAAAAAATATTAATAGCCAATCGTGGCGAAATTGCAATGCGTATTTTACGTACTTGTAAAGAAATGGGGATCAAAACCGTTGCAGTATACTCTACTGCTGATAAAGACAGTCTTCACGTAAGATTTGCGGATGAAGCAGTTTGTATTGGCCCTGCTATGAGCAAAGACTCATACCTTAAAATACCTAACATTATTGCCGCTGCAGAAATTACCAATGCTGATGCAATTCACCCAGGTTATGGATTCTTATCTGAAAATGCTAACTTCTCAAGAATCTGCCAGAAGAACGGTATCAAATTTATTGGTGCTTCTCCTGAACAGATTGAGAAAATGGGAGACAAAGCGAACGCTAAGGCTACCATGAAAGCAGCAGGTGTACCTTGTGTACCAGGTTCTGACGGTTTGATTGAATCTTACGAGCATGCTGTAAAGGTTGCTGAAGAAACTGGATACCCGGTAATGATCAAAGCGACTGCAGGTGGCGGAGGTAAAGGGATGAGAGCTGTTTGGAAAGCGGAAGACCTTAAAGAGCACTGGGAATCTGCAATTCAGGAAGCGGTAGCTGCCTTCGGAAACGGAGGTATGTATATGGAAAAACTGATTGAAGAGCCTAGACACATCGAAATTCAGGTTGCCGGAGACCAATATGGTAAAGCTTGCCACCTTTCTGAAAGAGACTGTTCTGTACAGAGAAGAAATCAGAAATTAACTGAAGAAACTCCTTCTCCTTTCATGACAGATGAACTTCGTGAAAAAATGGGTGATGCTGCTGTAAAAGCTGCTGAATTCATTGGATATGAAGGTGTGGGAACTATCGAATTCCTTGTAGACAAACACAGAAATTTCTATTTCATGGAAATGAATACAAGAATCCAGGTAGAACACCCTATCACTGAACAGGTAATTGATTATGACCTGATCAGAGAACAAATTCTTCTTGCTGCGGGAACTCCTATTTCAGGAATCAACTATTACCCGAAACTGCACTCTATTGAATGTAGAATCAATGCGGAAGATCCTTATGCAGACTTCAGACCGTCTCCAGGGAAAATCACAGGATTAAATATCCCGGGCGGACACGGAATAAGAGTAGATACTCACGTGTATTCAGGATATACAATCCCTTCCAACTATGACTCTATGATTGCTAAGATCATCACTACGGCACAAACCCGTGAGGAAGCTATTGCAAAAATGAGACGTGCCCTTGAGGAATTCTATATTGAAGGAGTAAAAACTACTATTCCTTTCCACAGACAGCTGATGGATAATGAGGATTATCTTGCAGGAAACTATACTACAAAATTCATGGAAGATTTTGTAATGGATAAAAAATATGATAATCATTAAGATTACATCATCCAGATAACAACAGGCGGTTCATTGAACCGCCTGTTTGCTTTATAAATCATAAAATTATTCATTATCTTCACTTAGACAGCCCATTTTCATCTTCAAAATGAAGAAAACACTATATAAGATATTCATTTTCTGCACTTTATTTGTACCTGGCTGAGAAAGACAGACCCTGATTAATATTGTAGGTGAAATTTCTGTTATAAAAATCATAAGTGAATAATCTTATTCAAAATTTAAAAGCGATATGTCTGATATAAAAGCCAAAATACCATTATATGAAACCTCAACTTTTCATGCTCTAAAATTTAAATAATCCTTATAATAAAAATAAAACTCTCTGCTTTCTCCTGAAACAAAGATGAAAAGGGAATCTATTTACATTCTTTTGTTTTTTCTTTTTGAAACAATGAAAGTAAATTATAAACCACTTTCAATAATATAATGTAAATGATTTAAAAGCACTTGATTCTCGCCCATAATATTGTAAATTCGTTGGTATAGAAAGAGAAAAATGGAACGTGAGTAAACGAATCAAACTCTGCTTTTAAAAACAATATGATAAAAAGAAACCGTATTAAAAAAACTATTGTATTATTAATGATGACCCCAATTTTAGGCTGCAACAAAACAGTAAAAACAGAATCCATGCATACCCTCAGTGCAGGAGCTAATCTTAATATCCCGTCTATCCCTAATCTCAGAGATTTAGGTGGCTACGATACAGCAGACGGCAAAAAAATAAAAACTGGCCTGTTATACCGTTCCAACCAGCTGAATCCGATTTCAACAGAAGATGAATCGAAAATAGATGCCCTGCATTTAAAAACCGTTTACGATTTAAGGACGGCTGCAGAAAGATCAGAATCTCCGGATCAAATTCCCGGAAGTGTAAAAGAAGTCTGGCTGGATGTTCTGGCAGATGCCAGTACTGTAGGTGCTGCCACATTAGGAAAAACATTACAAAATCCTGTAGAAGTTAATAAGGCTCTGGGTAACGGCAAGGCCGTTGAGTTATTTAAACAGATTTATTCTGACCTTATAGTGCTGCCAAGTGCTAAAAAAGCCTATCATGATTTTTTCCTTTCCCTAGCCGATGGAAAAAATCTACCTGCTCTTTTTCACTGCACGGCTGGAAAAGACAGAACAGGTTGGGCTGCAGCCTCTCTTTTGAGCCTCCTAGGAACTCCCAAAGATCAGATTTACAGCAATTATTTAGATTCAAATACCTACTTAGTTCCTGCATACAAGAAAGAAATCGAAGATTTTGTATCCGCTGGCGGAGAAGAAAATATTATCCTTGATGTTTTGGGCGTGAAAAAAGAATATCTTGATGCTGCTTTTACAGCTGTTCAGAACAATTATGGTTCAATAGAAAATTATTTTGAAAAAGGGCTGAATATTGACAGGGCTACTCAGGAGAAAATTAAAAAGAATCTTCTTTCCCAATAAAATTTATAATTAAAAACAAAAAATTAAGTTGTAAAGATATAAAACCTACATCCCTGAGATGCTCAAGGAATATTTTCTACAACGGTATAGCACAACCTTAAAATACACTTTAATGACACCCGTCTACTGCATTACGTTTTTGTTCAGGCATCTAATTAATATTGCGTAAATTTGTAAAAAACCAAAGTATATGTCAACAGCAGAAAAAACAAAAAACTCACAGTATTTTATTGACCTTGAAGACAAACATGGAGCGCACAATTATCACCCTCTTCCAGTAGTTCTGGATCGTGGAGAAGGTGTTTTCGTTTGGGATGTAGAAGGCAAAAAGTATTATGATTTTCTTTCAGCATATTCTGCTGTGAATCAGGGACACTCACACCCTAAAATTGTAGAAGCATTAGTGGAGCAGGCTAAAAAACTGGCGCTAACATCAAGAGCTTTCTACAACTCAAAACTGGGAGAATACGAAGAAAAGATTACAACTCTTTTTGGGTTTGATAAAGTTTTACCCATGAATTCCGGAGCGGAAGCTGTGGAAACGGCAGTAAAATTAGCCAGAAAATGGAGCTACGAAGTAAAAGGAATTTCAGAGAACGCAGCAAAAATTATCGTTTGTGAAAATAACTTCCACGGAAGAACAACTACAATCGTTTCTTTCTCCAACGATCCTGACGCTAACCAAAACTATGGACCTTTTACACCAGGATTTATTAAGATTCCTTATAATGATGTTGCAGCATTGGAAGAAGTGCTGAACAGAGAAGCAGGAAATATTGCGGCATTTTTAGTAGAACCTATCCAGGGAGAAGCCGGAGTATATGTACCGGATGAGAACTTCCTTAAAAACGCTTCTGAACTTTGCAAAAAACATAATGTGCTTTTCATTGCTGATGAAGTACAAACAGGTATTGCAAGAACCGGTAGATTAATTGCCTGCCACCATGAAGATGTTCAGCCGGATATTTTAATTCTCGGAAAAGCACTTTCCGGAGGGATGTATCCTGTATCTGCAGTATTAGCCAATGACAACATCATGAATGTGATCAAGCCGGGACAACATGGTTCTACCTTCGGAGGAAACCCAATTGCCTGTGCAGTAGCAGTAGCTGCCCTGGATGTTGTAGCTGAAGAAAAATTGTCTGAAAGAGCAGAAGAGCTTGGACAGCTGTTCAGAGCGGAAATCGAAAAATTAATGGATAAAACAGCCCTTATCACTAAAGTAAGAGGAAAAGGTCTTTTAAATGCAATTCTTATCAATGATACTCCTGACAGTTCTACTGCATGGAATCTTTGTCTACAGCTGAAAGAGCATGGTCTACTGGCAAAACCAACCCATGGTAATATTATCAGGCTGGCACCACCATTGGTAATCACTGAAGAACAACTTCTTGATTGTGTAAAAATTATTGAGAAAACATTCGTGGAATATAAAAATTAATTTCTTCCAAGAACTTTTTCATAAAACTTAAGATAATTATTGGACATTTCGGTATAACTATACTGTTTTGTCCAATTTTTTATTTCCAGACTCATTTCTTCCTGATGGTTATTGTACAGAAGCATTTTCTCTTTAAATAAATCAGCCATTTCTTTTGGCTCAAAACTGTCAAAATAGAATGCATGATCTCCTCCAATCTCCGGAAGGCTTGTGTACTTTGAAAGAAAAACAGGTTTTCCAAAAGCCATTGCCTCAATAGGTGGAATCCCAAAACCTTCTGCAATAGAAGGATGACACATGGCATCCGCATGCTGGATAACTGCATATTTTTCTTCTTCAGAAAGATCTTTCATGAAATGAACTCTCTTCTCAAGTCCTAATTCCCGAATTCTTCCGTGAACTTCATCTGCATAAGGTTGTTTTTCGTCAGAAGCTATAAGAACCAGATCATCTTCAATATAAGGCAGCATTTCAACCAGCGTCAGCTGATTCTTCTTATTGAAAAGCACCCCTATATTCAGAATATATTTTTTATCTTTTAAAAAGCTGTATTTGCCTAAATGGTATTCTCTGTTTTCCGGAAGGTCAATTCCGTTATGGATCACGACTATATCTTTAAGCTTAGTGAAGGTAAAAAGGTCTTTATTCTGAATTAAATTCTGCTTCGCATACTCTGAGATACAAACAATATAGTCTGCGTTTTTCACATTGTTTTTAACCTTTCCAAGCATTTTTTTCTTTTTCAGATCGGTTAGGTTTTCATGTAAAAAGTTAAGGTCATGAAGTGTCACAACTTTTATAGTTCTCTTATAATTCCTGTGGAAATAAGAAGAAAGCTGATGACTTACATGGATCAGATCAAACCCTCCACTGAAACGTTCAAAGAAACGGTGTGTTTTACTCCAGAAAACATAATTATTTTTAGATTTGAACCTCTCAAGCTGCTCCTTTTCTCCGAAGTAAGATATTTCAAATTTAGAATTATTTTCTTGTAAGCCTTTGGCCAGATTTCGAAATACATTTGCAATCCCTGAGTTGGGATATCTAAGACGTTCAAGATCAATTAAGATTTTTGCCATATAATAATAACGGAGAAAGTTTAGGAAAATTTGTTTTTAAAGAAAACGATTTCTTTTTCAAGACTGTGGTTATTCTTAATAAACTCATGTGCTTTATACCTTAAAGCATCATATAATTCATCATTCGCCAAAAGCTTTTCAATATATTCAGCGAATTCTTTGGCATCGTCTGTTACCAGACAGCCATTATCATTTTTCTGTGAAAGACCATCCACTCCGCGGGTATTGGTCACAACAGGTAAATTATTGCTCAAAGATTCCAGCACTTTAATTTTAACGCCTGTTCCACTCAGCATTGGACAGATTGTTATTCTTGCATTCTCATAAAATTCCTGCAAGTCATCAACCATTCCATAGATAACTACATTAGGGTATTCTTTCTTAATTTCCTTTCCTACTTTTCCAATAATATGAATTTTAATATTGTCTTTTAAATAGTGCAAAACATTTTCTAAAAACCAATGAATGCTATTAACATTATGTGGATTGTTACTCGCTACATACACAACGTCATATTTGTAATCCTGCTTTAAAGGAGTAAGTGGTTTTTGAGGAAAAGGAATTGGTAAATATTCTACCTTTTTATTGGTAAATTGTCCGAATATATATTCTTCTTCTTTAGAATAGGTCCAGATCTCATCATACTTCTTTAAAATATTAATTTCATACTGAAATAATTTCCCAATTTTATTACATTTATTACTATTTTGAGCAGTAATAAAGTCATGGGTATCAATAATAAAGTTTGATTCGGGCTGTACATTACTGATAATCTCTCCCCAAGTGGCATAGCTGATGATTATATTATCATAATGACGGGGATTAACAATTTCTGCGAATTCTTTCCTCAAAATCCAACTTGTCAAATCAATTGGATTTTTCTTGAAAAAATAAGGTAATTTGTAAAGGAAAAAATATTTAAAAAATTCGTGTTTATACTTTTTATCTAAAAGGATTAATTCAACATTAGGGTATTTTTCAGAAAAAATTTTCACTTCTTCTTTTTTCCACATCCCCCAGTCTCTTAATGATACAAATGTTACTGCAACACTCTCAAAATTATTAAAATAAGAAAGCATCTGATTGAGTCTAGTCGTATTTCCTGCTTTTCCGGATATTGGATTATCAGGCATAAAATACAAAAGTTTCTTTTTCAATATCTTCTTAATTTTCTATTGCAATATCTCATTATAAATATTAATATGCTCTTCCACTGCTTTTTCCCAGGAAAACTCTTTAGCCCTCAAAATAGCTTTCCGTGCATATTCTACCCTGTATTCATCATTGTTGTATAATGTCCAGATCACTTCCGATAAAGCATCTCCATCTTTTGGATCAAGTAGTATGCCAGCTTCTCCTACCACTTCAGGAAGAGAAGAAGTATTGGAGGTAACTGTTGCTATACCACACTGCATTGCTTCAAGCGGAGGAAGCCCAAATCCTTCGTAAAGCGACATATAATAAAAGGAATTAGCCTGGCTGTATACCGCGGCCAAATCTTCATCAGGAATTCTTCCTGTAATGATAATTCGTTCTTTTAGTTCTTTGGCATTTTCATATTCTTCAAAGATTTTATCATACTGCCAGCCTTTCGAACCTACTAATACCAGACACAAGTCTTTGACATCATACTTGGTAATCATCTTAACAAATGATCTGATTAAATGATCTATATTCTTACGCGGTTCTAATGTACTTAAACTTAATATATATTTTTCAGGAAGATTATATTTTTCCTTTATTAAAGTATTATTTTCTTTATCTAGAGATGGATAAAATATATCTGGAGAAGCAGCAAGCCTACTCACAAAAACTTTTTTAGGGTCTAAATAGGGAGCAAACTCCAGTAAATCTTTTCTTGTATTTTCAGAAACGCATATGGCATAATTATTTCTTCCGATACTTTCAATCGTATTTTTCAAAAGCTGTGTGTTGTCATTATACTCAGGAAATAAAATCGGAATCAAATCATGAATTGTAACAATTTTTCTAAGGTGAGGAAATTCTTCTAAGCTCTTATGAATAGGATAATATAAAGAATGATAAATCTGAGCTTCGTGAATGTCTTGATTATAACTTATTTTATAATCAAATATTCCTAATTTATTGTATAATTTTCTGAAAGGTTTTTCTTTTCTAAAGGGTATAAACTTAATTCTTTCACAATTATTGGCTTTCTTAAGCACCAGCTGATGATCAGAAAGAAAACGATCAATTTTAGAGTGAGTTTCTTTATGATTATTAAAGTTAAAATTGGAATAAAAAAGTTCTATTTCTTTCTGGGAAACAAAGCGCCTAAACAATTCATAAGCTACTCTGAATATTCCGGTTTGATTAATCTTATAGGCATTCCCAATAACTTCAACGTCAAAAATAAGTTTTATCTTCATGAAATATTATATATTTCTCTAGTGTTATAATTATAAAGTATCATAAAAAGCATTTTGCTTTTTTTGTCTTTCCATTTCTTTGATATGAACCAGACAATAATCATCATTTTCGGTTGGCAGTTCTTTCTTTCTGGTATAGTTAATCAATACTTCATGAATTTTATTCTGCCAACAGATATTTTTATTTAGTTTAAACAGTCTGGTTTGAAAGTCCGGAAAGTTAATATAATTATTCTTATCTTTTTTCCAGTTCCATTTTTCAAGATATTCATTGGTAATACCATTGACAATATTTACCCTTGGAATAAGAAAACAATCCGCCTTTCTGTTTCTAAATAAAAACCATTTGAGATCTTTAATCAGTTTTTCTTTCGGGTATTCATCAGCGTCTATCTGAAAAAGATACCGGGACTTTGCATTTTTAATAAGCGTATTTTTAAAGGTTGCAAAATCACCATTTAGCTTAGCTTCTATAACATTTACTTTGGAGCGATAAGCTTCCAGCAGCTCCCCGACTTTCTGATCTGGATTAGTTACATCCCGTAAGATAAGAATCTCGTCATTTTTATCAATTAGTGGAAACAGCACATCTAAAAGCAGCTTTAGCTCTTGGTATTCATTACAAACTGTAATTCCGTAAGTAATCGTTATCGGTTTAAAAAAATCAAACATTTTTTCTGATTATAAGTTGTTGTTCATAAGACTTATGCTGCTTTAACTCTACCCTAAGATTATTAATTTTAAAACAATTTGGTTTTCCAAAAAACTTCTGAAAAATATTCTTTTCCGAATTCTTTTTGTCTTCAATACAATCTGCAAGATTCCTGAAGGTAGATCGGTTTTTATCAGAAAGTTTTTTAGCATCGAATTTTATGATAATATCATCAGTAACTGGAGTGTTTTTACCTTTAAATTTGCCATTTAAATCAAATTTGGTATTATTTTGTTCATTTTCTATATACTTCGAAGCGCTATAGTCCGAATAAATATGATCAACAAATATCTCCAGTTCTCTGACTGTTTCATCAGTAGGGTTATCCAAAATCAAACCATACTGCAGTTTCTTTTTAGTTTTAGACTGATTAGTAAATCCCCATTTCCGTATAAAATTACGTAAAGAGTTTTCTTCGATCTTTTTGGTTTTGTTCTGAAATTCCTCAGAAAACCGAGAGGTCTTACTTACAAAATGATAAACAATAGCATCTGGACATACAAAGGTTTTTTCTCCTGACATCTTCAGCCTCAGAATTAAATCATCATCTTCACAAAACATGGGTTTAAAAAGAGGATCTAGTCCATTTATTTTTACCAGAACATCTTTTTTTGCTGCCAGAAAGAAGCTTACATCATTAGTATATTCTCCTTTTTGTTTTATCCTATTATTTTCAAATTGAAAAAAACGATCAAACTGAAAGGTTTCAAAGTCGCTTCCAAAATCCTTAATTTCTTTCCACAGCCTTTTATCTGAAGCAAAAACAGGCGGTTCAATTACTTTGTAATATACCACTTTATTTTTTGATAAAGCTTTCTCAAGCGAGGACAAAAAATCTCGGCCAATAACCATATCATTATGTAAAAAACAAATATAATCTTTGGTAGAAATTTCTATTGCTTTGTTATAAGTATCTGAAAGTGTTTTTTCTTCTTCACTAAAAAAACAGACAAGATTTTCATCTTGTAAAGAATCAAGCCATATGTGAGTTCCGTCTGAACTTCCATAGCTTACAAGAACAATTTCAGTATCAGGATAATTTTCTCTTATTGAATAATAACAACTCTTTGAATATTCAAGATTATTTTTCAGTCCGATTAAAAGCGAAATATTATTATTCATCCATTTTTTTTTAATGTGTAGATAGATTCATCTGCCAATATAAAATATTTCCTCAATATCTATTCCTAATTTCCAGTATATTATTATCTGTCTTAACGGGTACAAATTTAGAAATTAAGTTCAAAAAAGCCAACATCTGGTTATAAATCATTTTTAAGATCCTCATTTACCTGAAAAAAGCAGGACTTTTTAATACCTCCCCATTACAAAAGTTTCTCACCAATATTTAAACACTATTCTCATAATTTCACCTGTTTAAAAAATAATAATCAGAATTAAAAAGATAATACCCAATCACAAATCGTCACTTAACCGCATAATTTTAAGTAAATTTGCACCAAAATTTTAATTGAAATGGAGAAAGTAAGAGTACGTTTTGCTCCAAGTCCTACCGGACCTTTACATTTGGGAGGCGTAAGAACCGCATTATATGATTATCTTTTTGCGAAAAATCAAGGCGGAGAATTTGTATTAAGAATTGAAGATACAGATACTGCAAGATATGTGGAAGGAGCTGAAGAATATATTGAAGAAGCATTGGAATGGTGCGGAATCATCCCTGATGAAAGTCCTAAAAAAGGAGGGAAATTTGCTCCTTACAGACAATCTGAAAGAAGAGACATCTATGACAGATATGTAGAGCAGATCCTGAAAACAGATTATGCTTACCTGGCATTTGATACGCCTGAAGAGCTGGATGCTATGCGTGCAGAGTTTGAAGCTAAAGGTGATGTTTTCTCATATGATAATAAAACCAGAAACAGACTCAGAAACAGCCTTGCTCTTTCTGAGGAAGAAGTTCAGAAGTTACTGGATGAAAAAACACCCTATGTTATACGTTTCAAAATGCCTGTAGACAGAGTATTGAACCTTGAAGATATTATCCGCGGTAAATTCTCTGTCAATACAAATACATTAGATGATAAGGTTTTGGTAAAAAATGACGGAATGCCGACTTATCATTTTGCCAACATCGTTGATGACCACGAAATGGAAATATCTCACGTTATCCGTGGTGAAGAATGGCTTCCATCTTTAGGTTTACACACTTTATTATATGAAGCAATGAAGTGGGAAGCACCACAATTTGCACACCTTTCTTTAATTTTAAAACCTGAAGGAAAAGGAAAATTGAGCAAAAGAGACGGTGATAAGTTCGGGTTCCCAGTATTCCCTCTTGATTTTAAAGATCCTGTGACAGGAATCATTTCTAAAGGATATAGAGAAAACGGATATCTTCCTGATGCTTTTATCAATATGGTTGCCCTATTAGGATGGTCTCCTGCTGATGATAAAGAAATTCTTCCTTTAGAAGAGATGATCAAAGAATTTGATCTTCATAAAGTACACAAGGCAGGAGCAAGATTCAGTAAAGAGAAATCTGAATGGTTTAACCATCAATATATTCAGTTGAAATCTGATGAGGAAATTCTTCAGATCATGAGAAATACCGATGTTGATCTTTCCAATGCTTCAGACGAAAAGCTTTTAAAGGTAATTCACCTGATGAAAGAAAGAGCAACTTTCCCAAAAGATATCTATGAAAACGGAAAATTTTTCTTTGAAGCGCCAATTTCTTATGATGAAAAAGCATCAAAAAAAGCTTGGAATAATGAAACCTCCGCTATCTTGGGTGAGCTAGCTTCAATTTTTGAGTCTACAGACTTCGCTGCTGAGACATTGAAGCAGGCTATGCATGATTTTGCTGAAAAGAAAGGTTTAGGAATGGGGAAAGTAATGATGCCTCTGCGATTATCTTTAGTAGGAGAACTAAAGGGACCAGACGTTCCGGATATCATGGAAACCATTGGTAAAGAGGAAACTACCTCCAGAATAAACAATGCAATAAATAATTTTAAATAAAATTACCATATTTTTCATACATTTGAAAGATTTAATTTACTTCAAGAAATGGAATATTTAAGTTTCGAACTTCCTATCAAAGAATTGATGGATCAATACCAGACGTGTTCTTTAGTAGGAGAGGAAAGTGGTGTTGATGTAAAATTAGCATGCAGCCAGATTGAGGACAAGATTTTAGAAAAGAAAAAAGAAATCTATGGAAATCTTACACCTTGGCAAAGAGTACAACTGTCCCGCCATCCGGATCGTCCTTATACACTGGACTACATTAAAGGAATGGCAGACAAGGGCAGTTTCTTAGAACTTCACGGAGACAGAAATTTCGCTGATGATCCGGCAATGATTGGAGGATTGATTACCCTTGATGGTCAGAAAGTAATGATCATAGGTACTCAAAAAGGAAGAACAACTAAAGAGAGACAGTACAGAAGATTTGGAATGCCAAATCCTGAAGGATACAGAAAAGCGTTACGACTAATGAAGCTTGCTGAAAAATTCAATATCCCTGTAGTAACTTTAGTAGATACCCCGGGGGCTTATCCAGGATTGGAAGCTGAAGAGAGAGGACAGGGAGAAGCTATTGCAAGAAACATTTTTGAAATGGTTCAGCTAAAAACTCCGATCTTCACTTATATCATTGGAGAAGGAGCCAGTGGTGGAGCATTAGGAATAGGGGTAGGAAATAAAGTATATATGTTGGAAAATACATGGTATACGGTAATCGCACCAGAAAGCTGCTCTTCTATCTTATGGAGAAACTGGGATCACAAGGAGGATGCAGCCAATGCACTTAACCTTACTCCACAGGATGCTTTAAGAGAAAAGTTTATCGACGGAATCATAGAAGAACCACTTGGAGGTGCTCAGTATGATCAGGAGACAACTTACTTAAACCTGAAAAATTCTATTTTACAAAATATCAAAGCTTTCTCCAAATTTACAGGACATGAGCTTGAAACCCAAAGGCAGGATAAATTCATTGCGATGGGTCAGTATAAAGGATAAAAATAAAAAAGGTTAAGAATTTCTTCTTAACCTTTTTTTATTTTAGTAATCTTCTTTCCTAATCAGCTACATTAAGTGCAATCTCAATATCCTGATCAATTCTTTTTACAGAAGAATATTTTGCATCACATACCATCGTTGTCATTACATATTCTCCTTTATCTATCAATATAAAGTTTTGTCCTTTCGCGGGTACACTCAGATTATAATATTTTTTACCGCTTATTTTTACAACCAGATTACAGGAAGAACGGTTTTTAATATTAATATAGGCTTCATTCTTATTAGCATCATTATTAAACATATGCGTAAGCATAGCCGCTGTTCTTTTGGCTTCTTCACTCGGCTCAGATTTACTAACCCCAGCGCTTTTTGCAGATCCTACCGCAGCATAGCTTGTTCTTCTTTCTTCTTTTAAAGCTTCTATAGCTGCTGCTGTGTTATTATTAACGGCAGCTTTACCGTTGGTAGCAGCCGGTTTATTTACAGCAACTGTTCTCCCGCTGTTCAGTTCATTATTTTTAACAATATTTTCTATTTTATCTTTACTGATGGGCTTAATCGTAGGTTTTGCTTCAGGAGAATTATTGGCCATAATCATATCGATCAGCTTTCTTTTAAAATAATCAGCCTTAGCATGTCCCGGATTCTGTTTCAGGAAACCGGCAATAACCCGGGCTTCTTTTGAGGACTCTGCATCCTGCTCGGTATAAATGATCACTGTTTCTTTTTCAACAACAGCTTTAGATTTTGTTTTTTTCTTTTTTTGGGAAAAACCAAGAGAGAAAATGCATATAAACAGGAGAAAGAAGATTTTTTTCATTAATCAAATCTTTAAAATAGTATTAAATATATTAATAACGTGAAAAGTCATTTTTTAGTTTATCATTAAAATCATTATCTTTGCACTGCTCTAAATTTAAGCTAAAAATTAATACTAATCTTAAATAAAAAATAATAGATATTATGTCTTATACACCAGTTGCTGCAGACGTAGCGAAATTAAGAAACCAAACAGGTGCAGGTATGATGGACTGCAAGAAAGCTCTAGTTGAAGCTGAAGGAGACTTCGAAAAAGCAGTAGATATCCTTAGAAAGAAAGGACAAAAAGTTGCGGCTAACAGAGCGGACAGAGAGTCTAGTGAAGGAGCTGTAATCGCAAGAGTAAACGAAGACAATACTTTAGGTGTTGTAATCTCTCTAAACTGCGAAACTGACTTTGTTGCTAAAAACGAAGCGTTCATCGAGTTAGCTTACGAATTAGCTGAAATGGCAATTTTCGCTGCAACTAAAGAAGAACTTTTAGCTACTGATTTCCACGGGTTAACTGTTGCTGAAAAATTAATTGAGCAAACAGGAGTTATCGGTGAAAAAATCGAGATCGGTTCTTTCGAAAGAATCCAGGGGAATTTCTTAGGAGCTTACATCCACGCTGGAAACAAAATTGCTGCTATCACTTCTCTTTCTGCTAAAGTAGACGGAGCTGACGAAGCTGCTAAAGCTGTTTCTATGCAGGTTGCTGCTATGAATCCAATCGCTTTGGATGAAACTCAGGTTTCTCAGGAAACTATTGATAAAGAATTAGAGATCGAAAGAGAACTACTTATCAAAGAAGGTAAGCCAGAAAACATTATCGACAATATCCTTAAGGGTAAAATGCAGAGATTCTACAAAGACAACACATTGGTACACCAGTCTTTCATTAAAGACGGAAGTATCTCAGTTGCTGATTATGTAAAATCTGTAAACGGAGACCTAAAGGTAACAGGATTTGTAAGAGTAAGCTTAGCTTAATCAATCTTTCAAAAAATATTGAATCCCGGTGAATTTTCACCGGGATTTTTTCATGAATAAAAGTTGCAATTATTAACAGAATATGACGTGTATTTTAAATATTCAACATTTACATAATAATCACATTTTCAAAGTTTTTTTTGTATAAAAAATAGATTATTAATGCTTAAATTTGCGGCCCCTTATAATAACGCATGAAAAAATTTCTACTAGCTATTTGTGCTTTTCTTTGTTTATTAGTTAATGCACAATTGGATACTGAGCACTGGTTTGCTCCTATGTCGGCAAGCAATCTTCAGGGAACGCCAAAAGGTTACCTGTATCTTTCGACTAACGAAATCACCCCTTTCCCTGTACAGGTTTAC
Source organism: Chryseobacterium sp. 14P4.3.2 (assembly GCF_057799275.1). Classification (NCBI taxonomy): domain Bacteria; kingdom Pseudomonadati; phylum Bacteroidota; class Flavobacteriia; order Flavobacteriales; family Weeksellaceae; genus Chryseobacterium; species Chryseobacterium sp. 14P4.3.2. The sequence continues at coordinate 65,686 of NZ_JBYOKO010000016.1, read as the reverse complement.
AACAATAACAATGTCATCACTACTGTTCAGGTAAGTAAAGGAAACCCCGCACAGGTCACCATCGCCAATAACATGATGATCGCCTCTATTCCATCCGGACTTTTCAATCAAACTTCAATGGGACTGTATGTAAAAGGAAATAAAAAATTCTTTGCCAGCTACAGATTTACAGTTTCAGATCAGGCTGAATTTATTACTTCCAAAGGATCTGCAGGACTAGGCAAAACATTTTTTGTAGGTATGGCTCCTAATACCACTGCCAAGCCCTATGTAAACTCAACAATTGGCGTTACTGCTACAGAAGACAATACCACAGTAACCATATCAGGCTATAACCCTGCTGTTGTTTTCTCTGATGGTATTTCAGCTCCGTCAAGAACTTTTACCATTAATAAAGGTAAGTCATATATTCTTGAAGCACAGAGTAATCTTAATCCCAACAACTTAACAGGATTGGTAGGAGCAAAAATAACGGCCACTAAACCAATATCTGTAACTAACGGAAATTTCAACAGTATTTATACTACTCAAAACAATACTAACGTAGATGTGCTGATGGACCAGTCAGTTCCTGTTGAAAGATTAGGAAAAGATTTTATAATGGTAAAAGGAAATGGACCGGCCAATTCAGGAATGGAAGCTGCTGTAGTAGTTGCCACAGTGAACAACACCAAGCTTACTGTAAATGGAACTCTCTTAAATGCTGTAACTCTAAATGCCGGACAATACTATGTTGTTCAGGGTACAAATTACATCAATCAGGGAACCGGAAACTTCAACATGAGTATTTCCGCCAACAATAATGTATATGTATACCAGTTACTTGCAGGAACTGCCACAGGTAATATTTATGCTACAGGAGGAATGAATTTTATTCCCCCTTTAAGCTGTTTTTTACCTAAAGAGATTAATGAGATTGGCTCCATTAATAAAATAGGAAATGATACGTTTAATACAAGACTTAATATCATTACTCAGGCAGGTGCTGCTGTGACAGTGAATGGTGCACCAATTGCCGCGGGTAATGGTCCTGCCCCGGTAGCAGGAAATTCTAACTGGGTTACTTACTCTATTCCAAGTGTGACAGGAAATATTACCGTGAACTCTACAAAACCTGTTACCGCAGGAATTGCGGCAGGAAACGGAGCAGTAGGATATGGAGGCTATTTTGCGGGATTCTCTTCTGTACCGGTAATTACCAAAACAGGAGACTGCTATAATGGAGTGCTTCTTTCAGTAGAGACAGGTTTTGATGCCTACCAATGGTACCTGAACGGAACTCTTATTACTGGAGCAACCTCTCCTTCTATCAACCCGGATTTGTATGGGACCGGAATATACACCTGTTATATTACTAAAAACAACTGTGAATCAAGGTTTACTGCAGATTTTGACTATACAGCATGTCCTCCTATTACAACTACAACTTATGATATTGGATCATGTAATACGAAAGTAATTACTCCTGTATTTACTAATTCTCCTCAGGCTGTTGATCCTTCCAATACAAGTATTATTGTACACCCTACCAACGGAACAGTCTTTGTAAACCCTACAACAGGGCAAATTACTTACACTCCGAATGCAGGGATTACTACTGATATTACAGATACATTTACCTATTATATTCAGGGAACTGGAAATCCGGCTTCATTTGAATATTTTAAGATTATCGTGAATACGCATATTCTTCAAACGACTAACGCTTCTTTAACTACTTGCTCTACTACTAATGGCAATGGGACTTTCAACCTGACAACAGCCAATGTAACTTCGACTCCAAATACTAGTGTAACCTATTTCACCAATGCTAACTTAACAGGGCCAATAGCAACACCAGCTTCTTATACAGGACCTGCAGGAACAGTGTATGCGAATGTAACAGCATATGGATGCTCTAAAGTTGCTACGATAACATTAACTACTTATCCTACTCCAAATATCAATACCAATAACTTCAATGCGAATATATGTGATGATAATTTTGATGGAATTGTAAGTGTTAATTTTGCCAACGTTACTCCGCAGATAGTAACCAATCCCGCCAACTTCCTTGTCAGATATTATCTTACTCAGGCTGATGCCAATGCAGGAAATAACAATACTCTTCCTGCTAACTGGACATTTACAGCTAACACTACAGTATATATAAATGTAACTGGCCTTGTCGGAGAATGTCCAGCAGCTTTTGGACAGATCAATTTTACCATAGGAAATAAAGTTTCTTTGATTACAGGTACCGCAAAAGTTGATATCTGTGACAATGACCTGAATGGTTCAGAAGTAGTAAACCTTAATGATTATAAAGGCTTATTTACCACAGACCCAACTGTTATTTTATCATTTTACACTTCACTGGCTAATGCGCAGGCTGGAATAAATCCCATTTCAGCATCACAAACACTTACTTCAGCAGGTACTTTTTACGTTAGATTCCAGAGCAGTACAGCTTGTCCTAATACAGCCGCTTTAACCCTTGCTCTAAAATCTCCGAAGAAATCTGAGAGACTTCACGATCAGGTTATCTGTTCAAATGATAAAATAGTCTTAGATGCAGGGCCAGGTTTTTCATCTTATTTATGGAGCACCGGGGCTACCAGCCAATCAATATCTGCAGGAGCAGGAAATTATTACGTAGATCTTGGGTTCAACGGGTGTGTGTACCGTCAATATGTGAATGTAACCACATCACAGGCTCCTATTATTGCCAAAATAGATGTTATAGGAACTACAGCAACAGTTTCGGTGACTGGTGGAACTCCTCCTTATAAGTACTCATTAAATGGTTTTGATTACCAGGCTTCGAATGTTTTCACCGGATTATCAAGAGGACTTCACACAATGTATGTATTAGGTTCAGACGGATGCCATCATGTAACAAAAGAATTTTTGGTCATCAATCTTATTAATACTATTACTCCAAACGGCGATGGGATTAATGATGTTCTTAACTATTCTGAGTTAAGAATAAAGAAGAATGTCAGCATAGAAGTGGCGGACCGATATGGAGCTTCGGTATATAAATCATCTGAGAAAAACTATATGTGGGACGGAAAATCTAATGGCAGAAACCTGCCTACCGGAACATACTGGTATGTAATCAAATGGACTGAGCCAGACACTCAATTACCAGTTTCATATTCAGGATGGCTTTTAATTAAAAATAGAGAGTAATATTTAACATTTATTTACATTTTATTAAAAGTATTTGAATTTTTATTTTAATTTTGTGCAAATCCTAATTCCATACACATGAAAAGATTTCTACTCAGTTTGGTATTAATTTTTTTTACAATTAATACTCTCTTTGCGCAAAGGGATACCGAGCATTGGATTGCTCCTTACTACGACAGTTACGGAGGTTATGCCAATATGATATACCTGTCCACTGATTCGGCAACCCCTTTTGACGTTACCATTTACAACAATGGTAATATAATTACAACCGTTACCATCAGTAAGGGTAGCCCACAAACCTACAAAGTAGCTAATAACCTGATCTCTACAGGTACCACAACAGATGCCTTTGTTATTGGTAATAAAGGACTTTACTTAAAAGGGGCTAAACCTTTTTACTGCAGTCTGAGGCTTGCTCAGGATATCCATGGAGAGGTTATTACCAGTAAAGGGAAAGCTGGAATCGGGAAAATGTTTTATGTTGCTACCAGCCCAAATACAGATACCAATAGTGTTTATAACTTCACAGCAGGTATTCTTGCTACTGAAGATAATACCAACGTAACTGTATCATGGAATGCTACTGCCGGGGTCACCTTTATCAATGGAAACCCTACCGGTAATACCCATTCTTTTACTTTACAAAAGGGACAATCTTTTCTATTTGCAGGATTAGGGTCTGTATCAGCTAATAAATCCGGATTTATTGGTGCGAAGGTAGTTGCCGATAAACCAGTAACCCTTACCAATGGTAGCTGTAACGGTAATTTTTCAGCAACAACATCAGGAACAGATCCAATTCTTGACCAGTCCGTTCCGGTTGACAGGCTTGGGAACACCTTTGCAATGGTTAAAACCAGATCTACTCAGCCTACTTTAAATATGGAAGGAGGTCTTATTATTGCTACAGAGGACAATACAGAAATCTATTTAAACGGTGGAACAACGCCGGTTCAAACCCTGAATGCTGGCCAATGGTACAGAATTAATGAAACAAGCTATGTAACTCAGGCCGGTACCGGAAACCATTCTAATATGTTTATCTCAACAACCAAGAATGTGTATCTGTATCAATTTATCGGAATATTAAGTAATGCAGCAACCAACGGATTTAACTATATTCCGCCTTTAAACTGTTTTCTTCCCAGAAAAATTGATGAAATCGGAAAGATCAACGAAATGCCTCTCGGTACCAATGGGGCAAGTATTACACAAAGTGATTTAATTATAAAATTAAATATTCTAACCGAAGCAGGTGCTACTGTATTGGTAAATAATACCCCTCCTACAGCTGATCAGGGACCTTATCCCCTGACAGGAAATACCAACTGGGTAACTTATGCATTAACCGGAGTTACCGGAAACCTTACCATTACTTCTACAAAAGCTGTAACAGCAGGTATTAATGGAGGGTATAGTTCAGCAGGATACGGAGGGTACTTTGCAGGATTTTCATCAATTCCTGTAATTTCTAAAAAAACAGGAGAATGTGTTCCTGGTATTATTCTGGAAGTAGATGACAGCTACGAAACATACCAGTGGTATCGTAACGGAGTTGCTATTCCGGGAGCTACTTCTTACACTTACACTCCAACCCAATCTGGAAATTATACGGTAAAAGTAACAATGGGATCATGTCCTCCTGTTACTACGCCAATCTATAATGTACAAACTTGTTTAAAAGAAACAACGCAAGCACTTAATGCCTGCTCTACAAAAATTATTACACCGGCGTTTACTTCATCTACTCAGACTCCGGTAGCAACTACTGTAGTGATTGTAACCCCTCCCACTAAAGGTACAGCTGTAGTGAATCCAAATGGTACAATCACTTACAATCCAAATGCAGGATACCTGGGATCAGATAAGATTGTTTATAAATTCTGTGGAAATGATCCTTTATTCACAGATTGCGAACAGGTAACTTTAACCCTTACTGTAGTACCATTTATTGTACAGGATGTGACGATTAAAGCCTGCTGGTATGATGTAGCTCCTTATGCTTATTTCGATCTTACCAAAGCTAAGGTTACTGACTATAATGCAGTGGTAAAAAAATACTACCGTACATTAAATGACCTAACTGCCGGGATAAATGAAATAACAACACCTGACAACTTCCCTGCAACGGGCGGAGTAGTATATGTGAAAGTTACCACTGCCGAAGGATGTACTGCAAATGCAAAAATTACTTTAGTTCCACTTCCAATCAAAAAATCACCAATTCTGGTAGATCAGTATATCTGTATGGATGCTAAGACTGATCTGGATGCCGGTTCTGGGTATGATTCATATGAATGGAGCACAGGTGCAACCACGCAGGGCATCAGAAATATCGGAGTTGGAGAATACTCTGTAATTCTTGGTAAAAACGGATGTTTCCTTACGCAGGTAGTAAAAGTTAAGAAAGTTGAAGATCCGGTAATTCAAACAATCGAGATCAACAATAATAGTGCAACAGTAATTGTAAGCGGAGGTAAGCCACCTTACAAGTATGCAGTAGATGGAACAGCTAACTGGCAAGATTCAAATACTTTTACAGGATTATCAAGAGGACAACATACCTTCTATGTGAAAGATGTTTACAACTGTAATCCTACTTCTGTAGAAATTACAATTCCTAATCTTGTAAATGCAATCACTCCTAACGGAGATAATGTAAATGACTTTATAGATTACAGCGAGTTGGCTTATAAAGAAAATCTTTCGTTTGTAGTATATGACAGATATGGAAATATGGTATTTACCGGAAATAAATTCAACAACTACAGATGGGATGGAAAACATTTCGACAAAAAACTTGTAACAGGAACTTATTGGTATCATATCAACTGGAATGAGTCCAATAAAGACAAAACTCCAATAAAATATACAGGCTGGATTCTCGTAAAAAACAGAGACTAATATTTTAAACATACATTTTAAAAACCACGATTTTGAAATCGTGGTTTTTTTATTATATTTTCAAGTATTTAATACTTTTTATTATTAAATTTGTGACAAATACTAATACTGAATGAAGAAAACTCTATCTTTTTTATTTATATTTTATATTTTCTCTTCTCTTTTCGCCCAATTAGACAGAGAACATTGGTTTGCACCGATGGTAGACAGGAGCGGTGCCCCCAGCCCCTTCCAGAAGCTGTATTTATCAACAAGCAGAACAACCCCCTTCCCTGTAAGTATATATAACAACAATGTTTTAATCGGAACTGTGAATATCAGCAAAAATAATCCACAGAAATTCGATGTACTAAGAAATTATATCATTACTACCCAGCAGGCAGACTTATTTACTCCTACTACAAAAGGGTTATATCTGAAGGCAGAATTCCCATTTTATGCCAATTTTAGATTTTCAGTATACAACCACGCAGAAATTATTACTTCCAAAGGAATTCCTTCTACCGGAAAAAATTTCTATGCTGCATCCGCACCCATCACGGTAAGTAATACTATTCTGGACTTTATGACCAGTGTTTTGGCCACAGAAGATAATACTACAGTTACTATTTCCGGATATAGCCCCAACGTTCAGTTTTCCAACGGGACTACCGGAACTACAAATCCGACTATGACTTTTACTTTGAATAAAGGACAGTCTTATATCATTGATGGAATAGGAAATATTACAGGAAATTTTGACGGATTCATTGGTGCAAAAATTACAGCAACCAAACCGGTGAATGTCACCAACGGAAATTTTAACGGACAATATGCGGGCAACTATAGCTCGAGCTCTGATATTTTGATGGATCAGGCGGTTCCCGTCAACCGGCTCGGAAATGAATTTGCATTGGTAAAAGGGAACGGCAGTATTGGCTCCAATATGGAAGGAGCCGTCGTAATTGCTACGGAAGATAATACTCAAATTTATGTCAATAACGAGCCACTGCCTGTAGCGACTATCAACACTGGAAAATACTTTGTAATTCCTGATATCAAATACAGTCTACACGGAACATCACATTACAATCTATATATTAAAACATCTAAAAATGCTTATGTTTATCAGATTTTAGCAGGAGACTCAAATACAGGAAATGAGGTAGCCACCGGAGGATTCAATTTTATTCCAGCTCTGAACTGCTACCTTCCAAAACAAATTAACGAGCTTGGATTCATCGATGAAAACTTTGTTCTTTCAAATGGAAACCCTACCGGAATTCTCAATATTCCGACAAAACTTAATCTTATTACACAAAGAGGAGCGAATGTTACTGTAAACGGTTCAACGCCGCTTGCAGCATATGGACCTTATGATATGACAGGAACCAATAACTGGGTTACCTATGGAATCCCCAATGTTACCGGAACAATCACTATCGTATCAGATAAAGCTATTACTGCCGGAATCACTGCCGGAAGTGATGCTGTGGGATACGGAGGCTTTTTCGCCGGATTTCCTACACAACCTGTGATTTTAAAATCAGGTGGAGACTGTATTCCGGGAATAGTTCTCACAGTAGACCCTATTATTTATGATACCTATCAATGGTACAGAAACGGAATCCTTGTCAATGGGGCCACATCTTCTTCTTTAACACCAACTCAATCCGGCTATTATACTTGCTCAGTTACAATGGGAACCTGTGCACCTTTAGTAACTGATCAATTCAAGGTACTGAATTGTACAAAGCTAACCACAGCCGCTTATAATGTTTGTAATACACAGGTTATAACTCCTGCATTCAGCAGTTCATCCCAGACCCCGCTTCCCGCTACTGTGGCCATTTCTACTCCCCCTGCACTGGGGACAGCAGTTATCAACCCTGCGACAGGAATTATTACTTATACTGTTACCAATCCCGGTACATCCGGAAATGATACATTCACTTATACATTCTGCGGAAACGATCCTGATTTCCCGGATTGTGAAACAATAACAGTGAACATTACGATCCAGGCACTCACTGTAACCAATGTAACACTAAATGCGTGTGATATAAACGGGCAGGGAACATTTAATCTGACCACGGCCAATGTAACTAATAATAATCCAGTTACCATTTCCTATTACCCGACATTAGCAAATGCCCAGACTGAAAACCCGACAGCCTTAATTACTTCCCCAAACAATTATACAGCACCTAATGGAACCATCATATATGCTGTTGTAAAAAATAGTATTGGCTGTAAAAGTATTGCTCAAATCACCCTATCTTTATTCAACAAAGCAATTATCCAGGACAACTATAATGGCATTTTTTGCGATGATAATCTGGATGGAACCGTTAATATCGTGCTGCCCAATATTACCGGTATTATCCTTAATAATCCTGCTTATTTTACCAATGTAAGATATTATGCAAATCTTGCGGATGCCACCGCCGGAAATACCAACACACTTCCTAATAACTGGAGCTATACTGCTACGACTACCATTTATATCAGAGTTGATTCTCCTGATGGATGTGCTTCAGTTATTAAGCCTTTGCTATTCAGTATTGGAGCAAGAATACAACTATTAACGCAAACGGTTACAGATAGCGTATGTGATGATGATCTGGATGGAATAAAAACAGTAAATCTGACGCAGTTTATTCCTCAGTTTACGTTAGATCCGAATGTCACGTACACGTTTCATTCAACGTTATCAGATGCTCAGAATAATGTAAATGCCATTCCGGCAGCAGTCAATATTACAACTTCCCAGACCTATTATATTCGTTTTGAAAAAAGTGGAGTCTGTCCGGAAGTAGCTTCTATAAAAATTAATATTAAAATTCCTAAAAAATCTGACCTGCTAAAAGATCAGGCGATCTGTCCAAAAACCTATACTACACTGGATGCAGGACCTGGATTTGAAAGATACTTATGGAGTACCGGAGAAACAACCCCTTCTATCACAAATGTTCCCGCAGGAAGTTATTGGGTAGAACTGACATCAAACGGCTGTGTTTATAAGCAGTACGTAAATGTCACAGAATTACCGAGTCCGATGATTACTTCTATTGAGATTGACGGCACCACTGTAAAAGTTGGAGCAAGCGGCGGTACACCACCTTATGAATACTCTCTTGACGCCGTAGTATGGCAAAGTTCAAATGTATTCTACAATGTGCCAAGAGGGCCTCATAATGTATTTGTAAGAGATTCTAAACTGTGTGAAGAAGTAAAAAAACCATTTGCTATCATTAACCTGATTAACACCATCACTCCTAATGGGGACGGATATAATGAAGTTATTAATTACTCAGCTTTGATGGCTAATGATAATCTTGTATTCCGGATTTTTGACAGATATGGGGCGGAAGTATTCAGAGGGACTCCTGAAAATCAATATACATGGGATGGAAGAATAGGCGGACGCTATGTACCTACTGCTACTTACTGGTATTTTATTACCTGGACAGAATATGGATCTACCCTTTCAGTAAAATATTCAAGCTGGCTGTTGGTAAAGCACAGATAAAAGAAAAAATGGAAAGAAAAAATTCCTAAAGTTGAAACAATAATAAAAATAGATTTTTAGGGATCGGCAGTTTATTTATAATTTTTTAATTAAATGATTTCAAAAATGATTTTCAACCTATTTAAGCTCTTTTCTACCTATTGCATTGCTGTTTCAGGGGAGAGTTACATAAAAAAATTAAACTTATAACACTCCTTAACAGTTTAATCCTAAAGTTTAATATAACTTTAACCTGAATTCATTATCTTACTATTGAAAAATTGCTTTATTTCTATGTAATTTTGCCAAATTATATGAAGAAACTGTTTACTATACTGCTATTGATTTTTCTGGCAAAAATTAATGCTCAAACATACTCCGGAGAGGTATTTCTAAGAGATAATTCGATTTTATACCTGAATCAGGTATATGTTACCAATTTGAATACTCAGAAAACCGTTCTTACGGATTTTAACGGTAATTTTAATGTTCCAGCCAATCCGGGAGATGTAATTCGTTTTACCTCTATCGTTACTGAAAGAAAAGACATTAAAATGACTCCCCAGCTTCTTGCACAGAAAAACCTGGTAGAGCTTAAGATTGCCTATTATGAAATTCAGGAAATTGTACTCAGCAGATTCAAACCCACCGGAAATCTTCGGTATGATGTAAACTCACTCCGAAAAGAAGATAAGGCATATGCCCTTAAAAAAGTAATCGGACTTCCGGAACCTAAAGGAGACGGAACTCCTACAGAGCTTCCTGTTGCCGGATTTAGGGATGGTGGACTTACCTTCAGTCTGGAAAGCATCTATGATCTTCTTTCCGGGGAAAGAAAGAAAAAACAGCGTTTTAAAGCTTATGAAAACATGAATAGTTCTGTCACCCAGATTAAAAATTATTTAGGGAAGGATTACTTTTTAAGATTTAAAATTCCTGAGAATTTAATTGATAATTTCCTTCAGTTTGTTTACACCTCAGAAAATATTCAACCTTATGTATTGGCAGGAAACTTCGAAGCAGTAAAGATTCCTATTGAAAAATATTTGCCGATCTATCAGAAGAGACTTAGAAGCTCACATCTTCAGGAGGTTGTAAGCAGCAATTAAAAATTCCGATAAAAAGTAAATCATACTATACAATAATCCATGTTTCGCGCATGGATTTTTTTTTATGAAACAATAAAAATTCAGCCCAGATCTTTACTACAATTCATAAAAAAATATATTATTCAATTTTTACAGCATATATATCTATAATATTCAAAAATATATTAAATTTATCTCACTAATAAGTGTTTAAAATAAAAATACTTATCTTTCGTTATCCTAATAAAAACTAACCAGTGCAAAACGTAAATTAAATGAGAAACACCAATTCTAACTTAATATTAATTAATGAAAAAAATACTTTTATTACTTTGTTCGGTTTTGTTTTTTATCATTTCTGCCCAAAAAAAAGGAAAAGATTACAGTAACATTCTGAAGAGCAACAATATTTACGAAATCAATGCTTTTTTAAGAGATGCCCACCCGGATGATCCACGGAGATCTGTACTGAAGCCCAGGGTAATGGATATGATGAAAGAATACATTAAGAATGCCCATCCGGCAGATCAGAAAGTAAAAGACATGCAGGAAATGCTTGCCTTACTAAGAAGAAGACCATCCACAAAAATTTCTTTTGAGGAAATGAATGCGATTATCAAACAGAAGCAGATTGCGAGATATAAAGCAGAGCTGGCAGCTAAACAATACAATCCTGTTTATACCCCAAGTACTGCCCAGAATACATTTGTTGTAAACACTGCTGCAAATTCTGCAATTCCTAATGCTGAAGCAGAAGAATTCAACATGCTCATGGCTGTCTCTCCCGTAGAACATAAAAACAAAACAGTAAAAATCCTCAATTCTTTATTTGATAATGATCCTAATGCCAAAGAGTGCATTGTCATGATTCAAAATAAATCAGACTGTAATATCATTGTAAGAATGGAAGGTGTAGGTACTACCAAATACAGGCTGGCAGTACCTGCTCAGGGTGAAGGTTCCATTGTTATAGAAAAAGGCCAGTATCTTTTCTCCAGTTTGGTATGCGGAGCACAATATGCCTCACAAAAAACGATACAAAGAGCCATTATGGTAGCTTTAGGAAGCCAATAGCCTCAATCATAAACGAATTAGTTATCTGTCTTTTACCTCCAAAAGGCAGAGATTCTCCATAAATTTTCACTATTTTTGCACTCATTTTATAACTCAATGGGCAAGAATAAATTAGCAAGATTTGCAGAAAACAAAGTATTACCAAATGTAATCCAACCTACCAGAGAAGACGCCTTAAACGGCTTTGAACTCAAAGGAAAATGGAGAGAAAATTTCTTTAAAAATAACAATCCTATTGTTCTGGAATTAGGTTGTGGTAAAGGAGAATATTCTGTAGGACTTGCAAAAACATTTCCTGAAAAGAACTTTGTCGGAATTGATATCAAAGGGGCAAGATTCTGGTTTGGAGCTAAAGAAGCAGTCGACAACAATATGAATAATGTTGCCTTTCTAAGAACACAGATCGAACTTGTTGATTATTTCTTCGCAGAAAATGAAGTAGACGAAATCTGGATTACCTTTCCGGATCCACAAATCAAATATAAAAGAACGAAACACAGACTAACACATCCTGACTTTTTAGCACGTTATAAAAAGTTCCTGAAACCTGGAGGTATTGTTCATTTAAAAACCGACTCAGAGTTCCTGCATGGCTATACTCTTGGATATTTACAGGGAGCAGGATACGAAATTGTCAGCGCTCACCACGATATCTATGGAGCCCCGGAATATGATCCTAATACAGAGCATTTAAGGGATATCAGAACGTATTATGAGGAACTGTTCTCCGCTAAAGGAAAAACCATTACTTATATCAAATTTAAAATAAACTGATAAAAGATAATCCCGGTACACATCGAACGCACTTCAAAGCTTTCAGATCTGGAAAATCATTGAAAATAAAATCACAAAAATAAAAGAGGTATGAAGAAGCTATTAGTTCTTACCGGAATTTTATATGTTCTTATCAGCTGTAACGCCAACTATGGAAGTTATCCGGTAAGGAACAGATATCCTGTTTATAATTCCGGCAGCCCGGCGAATACAGAAAGAGAATACAGCGAATTGATAAAAACCTACAAACCTGAGACTGCAGAAGTTCTTACTGATCTTTTTAATAGTGACGATCCAAGTAATTCTAAAACTTCTGTTTCAGTAACCAATAAATCTCCCTGCAATATGGTACTCACTATAAGCGGGAACAATTTTTTCAAGAAGATTCCGATTGGAGCAGGAAAAATAGGATATACAATGGTTCCTAAAAACCAAAATTACAGATTATCCGGAATGCTTTGTAATTCTACTTATCAATCTACAAAGTACATAACAAGTTCCTATTCAATATCCCTTTCAAACTAAATAAAACCGCAGAATTCTGCGGTTTTATTATTTTATAACTGTTATATTCAAATTACAAATTATCAGGACCCAATAAGGGCTTAAAATACTTTTGTTCTTATGTATATATCAACAAAAAAACGCTGGACCTAAATCCAGCGTTTTTCCTATATTAAAGAAAATCTTTAATTATTCTGCATCGAAATCAGCATCTGTATCAGCAGACACCTTTTCTCCTTCTTCTTTAGATTTTTCTTTATCAGCTTTTCTTTGAGACTGACCTTCTTTGATAGATTCAGAAACTACGCTAAGGATCATATCAATAGACTTAGAAGCATCATCGTTTCCTGGGATAACGAAGTCAACTTTTCTAGGGTCAGAGTTTGTATCAACGATACCGAAAACTGGAATACCTAATTTCTTAGCTTCAGTTACCGCGATGTGTTCTCTTAAGATATCAACTACAAATACAGCAGATGGAAGTCTAACCATGTCAGAAATAGAACCTAAGTTCTTCTCTAAGTTAGCTCTTTGTCTGTCAACTTGTAATCTTTCTTTTTTAGATAAAGTTTCGAACGTACCGTCTTTTTTCATTTTGTCGATAGAGTTCATCTTCTTTACAGCCTTTCTGATAGTAACGAAATTCGTTAACATACCTCCCGGCCATCTTTCTGTAATATAAGGCATATTAAGTTCAGAAGCGTGTTTTGCAACTACTTCTTTCGCTTGCTTTTTAGTAGCTACGAAAAGAACTTTTTTACCTGCAGAAGTTAATTTTTCTAAAGCGCTGCACGCCTCATCCAATTTAACTGCTGTTTTATGTAAGTCTACAATGTGAATACCGTTTTTCTCCATAAAAATGTATGGAGCCATATTTGGATTCCACTTTCTAGTCATGTGACCGAAGTGTACGCCAGCCTCTAAAAGGTCTTTTACATTTGCTTTTGCCATGTTTTCTGTTTTTGTTAGTTTACTTTCCGTCTTTTAAACAATCAACAACTTCTTTAGATGGGAGAAGCGTTTGGATGCTAAACGTAACGGGCAATTTTTTTGTTTTGATCAATAGATTTAGAGACAAGATAACAAATTGAATAAATTCTGAAATTTGAGATCTTGAATCTGAAGTCTGAAAATTAACGTTTTGAGAATTGGAATCTCTTTCTTGCTTTTTTCTGACCTGGCTTCTTTCTTTCCACCATTCTTGCGTCTCTTGTAAGTAAACCAGCTGGCTTCAATGCTAATCTGAACTCTGCGTTAATTTCGCATAAAGCTCTTGAAATACCTAATCTGATAGCCTCTGCCTGACCTGTATTTCCACCACCGAATACGTTTACGGTAACGTCATACTGACCAACAGTCTCAGAAAGGATGAACGGCTGGTTTAATTTGTAAACCATCACGTCTGTAGAGAAATATTCTTTAGCATCTTTACCGTTTACTGTAATGTTTCCAGAACCTGGTCTTACATAAACTCTTGCTACAGAAGTTTTTCTTCTTCCGATTTTGTGAACTATAGACATAATTAATTATTTAAATTCGTTAACATTAATTGTTTTCGGCTGTTGAGCTTCATGTTTGTGCTCAGTTCCTTCATATAAATAAAGGTTCTTAAGAATAGCAGATCCTAATCTGTTTTTTGGTAACATACCTTTTACAGACTTTTCTAATACTTTTAAAGAATCTTTCTTTTGAAGTTCAGCCGCAGTCATAGACTTCTGTCCACCAGGGTATCCTGTATGCCAGATATAAGTCTTATCAGCCCACTTGTTTCCGGAAAGTGTAATTTTCCCAGCATTCAAAACGATTACGTTATCACCACAATCTACGTGAGGTGTAAAATTCGTTTTGTGCTTACCTCTCAAAATCTTTGCAACCGTAGAAGCTAGTCTTCCTAACGGCTGTCCTTCAGCGTCTACCACAACCCATTCTTTATTAGCAGTAGCTTTGTTCGCTGAAACAGTTTTGTAACTTAATGTATTCACACGTTTTAGTTAAAGATTAAACATAATTTACCCCTAAAAGGGTGTGCAAAGGTACAATTTATTTTTGTAACCCAAAAACATATTTTATTTAATCTATATAATATCTGCTATCCGACTCTCTATCAATAGATATTAAGCTTATTTATTCCTTTGGCATACATCTTGTAAATAGTTGTGCCGATGAAAAAAAAACGTTAACAGATTCTAAAAACACAAATGATAAAGCAAAGAGTTTATTCCCTCGGCTCTTTCTTTTATTAATTTTACTTTAAAGATTTTCGTAAAAGTTTGTTGATATAATTTATTTATTCATTAAATAATTATATTTGCGCCAAACCCAGAACTATGAGCCACGGAAAAATCAGAGAAGATAAAACCTGCTTAAACTGCGGGCATCAGGTCGAAGAAAGATACTGCCCGGCGTGTGGACAGGAAAATATCGAAAGACGCCAGCCTTTCCATTTTCTTTTCACCCACTTCGTTGAAGATTTCACCCATTATGACGGACAGTTTTGGGGAACCGTAAAAAATCTACTGTTTAAACCGGGGAAGCTTACCAATGTTTATCTGGAAGGTAAGAGACAGAAATTTGTACCTCCGGTAAAGCTATATATTTTTGTCAGTTTCGTTACCTTTTTTGTATTTGCTCTTTTTCCAATGGTCAACGTTAACTTTGGCAACAGAGACGACGTAGCTTCCAGCAAAGGAAAGTTTATCGAAAAAATAACATCTATTGATACTCAGCAAATGCTGGATAGTATAAAAGCAAAAAAAAATCTGACCGCAGAAGACTCCCTGACTATTAAAGGCATAAGTGCCCTTCCAGATTCTGCTAAAATAGAGAATTTGCAAGAGACGTTCGAAATGGACAAAAAAATTGATGACAATATGGGTTATGGGGCATACAAAACAAGGAAGTCTTATGATTCTGCAACAGCTAAAAGTCCCTCATTTTTTGATTTTATTCAGGTCCCGATCGCTCATAAGTTCTTTGAACTGAAAGAAAAGGGAATAACAAAAGAGGAAATTCTCAAAAATATGATGGAAAAATCATTTCATAATTTACCCAAGGCTCTTTTTATATACCTCCCTCTGTTTGCATTCTTTTTATGGATTTTCCACAGTAAGAAAAAGTGGTGGTATTTCGATCATGGAATTTTTACGCTCCATTATTTCTCATTCCTTTTAATGAATATTTTACTCATATTCCTTATTGCTAAACTGATCAGCCTGTCAAATATTGGATTTATCAATCTTCTTCTATATGTACTATTGTCTGCTCTGCTGCTATACATTATAGCCTATTTCTTCATCGCACACCGAAGAGTTTACCATGCCCATGGAATAGTGAGCTTTTTCATTGGAAGTATGCTGTTTGCCCTTAATTTCTTTACCTTTATGGTTTTAGTTGTAGGGCTTGCTCTGATAAGCTTCCTGATGATTCATTAAAATATACAACAAATCTGTTTTTTAAACATCCTCTTTTTTATTTTCTTAAGGACTTGCTTCCTCTGAAGCTGGCAAATAAATAATAAGCGACAAAAACAGTAGAAAACTTAAGAATAGACGGAATCGCCAATTCAAGCTTAAAAATTAAAGTTCCAACAAGGACTAGAATTCCCATGGCTACAAATGACAACCCTAGCTTCTGAGGCAGTGTAAAGTCCGGAGAATCTAAATAATAAGCAGTCCCCCAGGCAGAACCGAAGGCAATAGCATAATAAAAATCCAGTCCGATATTTTCCGAACTTAAAAAGAAATAATTGATAAGGAAGCTTACTACAGTTCCTAATCCGAAATACATCAAAGCTTTTTGCATATCTGTAAAATATTTTGCAAAAGTAGAGAAATTAATTCTAGAATTTTAAGATAGGATAAATTGGAAAAAAACGGTGCGATTCATTATGCCCTGCAGCTCTGAGACTTTTAAATTCTGAAACCTCAGAACTCTCAAACCGAAAAAAGGGGAGATATAATTAAATAGGCTTAAACAAACAAATGAAAATCAATACGATATATTCAAACACAAGGTTCTTTTTTTATTATTATATTTGAGAACTTAGAAACTTTCTAGAATTTTTATGGAAACCCAAAAATATACTCCAACCAACAAGGTAAGAATTGTAACAGCTGCCTCATTATTTGATGGGCATGATGCTGCAATCAATATTATGCGTCGTGTCATTCAGGGAACAGGATGCGAAGTGATCCACCTGGGACATGATAAGTCTGCAGAGGAAGTTGTGAATACTGCGATCCAGGAAGATGCTAATGCTATTGCACTGACATCATATCAGGGAGGTCACAATGAATATTTCAAATACATCTACGACCTGCTGAGAGAGAAAAACTCACCACAGATTAAAATCTTTGGCGGCGGCGGCGGTGTAATTCTTCCCGAAGAGATTAAGGATCTGATGGATTACGGGATCGACAGAATTTATTCTCCGGATGACGGCCGTGAGCTTGGCCTGCAGGGAATGATTGATGATCTGGTAAAAAGATCAGATTTTGCAACAGGAAAAGACGTTACAGCAGGTGATCTGGACTCCATCAGCTTTGAAAACTCTACAAGTATTGCCAAAATCATTTCTGCTGTTGAAAACTTTTCAGAAGAAAAACCTGATTTAGTAAAGGCTATTGACGAAAAATCAAAAGATTTAAATATTCCCATCATTGGTATCACAGGCACCGGTGGAGCGGGAAAATCATCTTTAACAGACGAATTGGTAAGACGCTTTTTACGTTCCAATACTGATAAGAAAATCGCTATCATCTCCATTGACCCTTCTAAAAAGAAAACAGGAGGTGCCCTCTTAGGTGACAGAATTCGTATGAATGCGATCAATGATTCAAGAGTTTATATGCGTTCAATGGCAACCAGAGAAAACAATGTTTCTGTTTCTCCGTTTATTCATTCAGCATTAAATGTCCTTAAGCTGGCTCATCCTGATGTAATTATTCTTGAAACTTCAGGTATTGGACAATCAGGTTCAGAGGTTTCTGATTTTGCTGATGTTTCCATGTATGTAATGACTCCTGAATATGGAGCTTCCACTCAGCTGGAAAAAATTGATATGTTGGATTATGCTGATTTAGTTGCTTTAAATAAATCTGACAAACGTGGCGCTCTTGATGCTCTTCAGGCCGTAAGAAAGCAGTTCCAGAGAAACCATTTATTATGGGAAAGCCCATTGGATGACATGCCTGTTTATGCAACAAAAGCATCTCAGTTTAATGATCATGGAACGACAGAATTATACAACAGATTAATTTCAAAAGTAAACGATAAATTTTCCGATTTAAATCTAAAAACATTTGTTGAACAGGAAATTACTGAGGAAGTAACAATTATTCCTCCAAAAAGAGTTCGTTATCTGTCCGAAATTGTTGAAAACAACAGAATATATGATGCAACTGTTGAAAAACAGGCTGAATTGGCTAGAAAAATGTATCATATTGAAGGGGTAAAGAATATCCTTTCCAATGAAATTTTAGATGCTGAATATCAAAAAGCAGAAAAAGATCTTCAACAGGAAAATATTGACTTCCTGAAAACGTGGGACGATACGAAAAAAGCCTTTCATGAAGAGTTTTATTCTTATTTCGTTCGTGGAAAAGAAATTAAAGTTGAGACCTCTACAGAATCATTATCCCATTTAAGAATTCCAAAAATTGCTTTACCAAAATATACAGATTGGGGTGATCTGATCAAATGGAAAGGCCAGGAAAACCTTCCGGGAGGATTCCCTTTTACAGCAGGAATCTATCCTTTCAAAAGAACAGGTGAAGATCCTACAAGGATGTTTGCCGGAGAAGGAGGTCCGGAAAGAACCAACAGGAGATTCCATTATGTTTCTGCAGAAATGCCTGCAAAACGTTTATCTACTGCTTTTGACTCTGTTACTTTATATGGTCAGGATCCCGCTTTACCACCGGATATTTATGGAAAAATCGGAAATGCAGGAGTCTCTATTGCAACACTGGATGATGCCAAAAAACTGTATTCCGGATTTGATCTGGTGAATGCATTGACTTCAGTTTCAATGACCATCAACGGACCTGCCCCAATGCTTCTGGCTTTCTTCATGAATGCAGCCATCGACCAGAATGTTGAGAAATATATTGCTGAACATGGGCTGGAATCTAAAGTTGAAGCTGTTTTAAAAGCAAAATTTGATGATAAAGGATTAGAGAGACCAAAATACAATGGTGAACTTCCTCCGTCCAATAATGGTTTAGGATTAAAACTATTAGGAATTACAGGAGATGAGGTAATTCCTGCGGAAGCTTATGCTGAAATTAAGGCTAAAACGATTGCGACAGTTCGTGGTACCGTTCAGGCTGATATTTTAAAAGAAGACCAGGCTCAGAATACCTGTATTTTCTCTACTGAATTCGCCCTAAGGCTTATGGGGGATGTTCAGGAATATTTCATTACAGAAAAAGTAAGAAACTTCTACTCGGTTTCTATTTCCGGATATCACATTGCAGAAGCAGGAGCCAACCCGGTTTCTCAGTTAGCATTTACTCTGGCCAATGGTTTCACCTATGTGGAATATTATTTATCAAGAGGAATGGATATCAATGATTTTGCACCCAACCTATCATTCTTCTTCTCCAACGGTATTGATCCTGAATATTCAGTAATCGGACGTGTAGCAAGAAGAATCTGGGCAAAAGCAATGAAGTTAAAATACGGAGCAGACGAAAGAAGCCAGATGTTGAAATACCACATCCAGACTTCCGGACGTTCTCTACACGCTCAGGAAATTGATTTCAATGATATCAGAACAACGCTTCAGGCACTTTATGCGATCTACGACAACTGTAATTCTCTTCATACCAATGCTTACGATGAAGCTATTACCACACCTACAGAGCAGTCTGTAAGAAGAGCAATGGCCATTCAGTTGATCATCAATAAAGAATTAGGATTAGCTAAAAATGAAAATCCATTACAAGGTTCATTTATTATTGAAGAATTAACGGATCTTGTGGAGGAAGCTGTTTATACAGAATTCGACAGAATTACAGAAAGAGGCGGTGTTCTCGGAGCCATGGAAACCATGTACCAGCGCTCTAAAATCCAGGAAGAATCTATGCATTATGAATGGCTGAAGCATACAGGCGAATATCCTATTATCGGGGTTAACACTTTCCTTGGGAAAGACGGTTCTCCAACGGTTCGTCCGGGAGAGGTTATCCGTTCTACTGAAGAAGAAAAGCAGGTTCAGATTGAGACGCTTCATAATTTCCAGAAATCTAATGAAAATAAATCTGAGGAAGCCCTTAGAAAACTGCAATATGCTGCAATCAATCAACAAAACCTATTCGGTGTGATGATGGATGCGGTGAAGTATTGTTCTCTTGGGCAGATCACCAATGCTTTATTTGAAGTGGGTGGTAAGTACAGAAGAAATATGTAGTCCATAGCCGGACAGGCAATTTGAAAAATAAACCGTTTCACGACGGGAAAAATATAAATTAACAACCTCAAAGAGTTTTCTTTGAGGTTTTTTGTATTTTTATTCAGCCGTTGCCAAGATTCAAAAACCTTGACAAGAGTTGAAATTATTAAAAACTGTTAAGCATGAAAAAAGAACTTCCAATCAAAAAACATTTTAAAACTCCTTATTTTTGGGAGATTTTTATTTTTATATGAAACCAAAAGCCCTATTCAACTGGAGCAGTGGAAAAGATTCCGCCCTTACCCTTTACAAAACACTAAAAGAAGATCAGTACGAGGTCACTACCCTACTCACCAGCATCAATCAGGAATTTCAAAGGATTTCCATGCATGGCGTACATGTATCTCTTCTGGAGCAGCAGGCTTCTGCTCTTGGAATTCCTTTAGTTAAAATGGAACTTCCCAAAGAACCTTCTATGGAGGAATATCAGGATATCATGAATGGAACTATGGCTAAGGTTCAAGCTCAGGGTGTCACTCATTCTATTTTTGGAGATATCTTTCTCGACGATCTTCGTCAATACAGAGAAGATCAGTTAAGCAGAATTGGTATGCACGCTGTATTTCCACTTTGGAAACAAAATACATCATATCTCATTCGTGAATTTTTGAGTCTTGGTTTTAAAACTATCGTAACCTGTGTAAATGGCAGCTATCTTGATAAAAGCTTTGCAGGAAGGATTATTGACCAGCAATTCCTTGATGACCTTCCTGAAAATGTAGATCCATGTGGAGAAAACGGAGAGTTTCACACATTCACCTTTGACGGACCTATTTTTAAAAATCCTATTCAGTTTGAAATCGGAGATACTGTAAAAAAAACATATCCGAAACCAAAAACTGAAGCTGCAGAGGAAGATAACGAATATATTTTCTGGTTCTGTGATCTTATTTCAAAGTAACCCTTCATCATTTTAAATAAATCACCTCTTATTTTTTTATCACGGATGCATGATTCCTTTTTATTCATGCATCCGCAGCATAAAAATATTGAGCCACTAACTTTGCTAAATTGATCTGATTTTTCAGAGTCATCCCTTGTCTTATCAATCAGATAACCAATGTATATGACGTTTTTTTTCGAATATTCTTTTATCCTTTCCAGTACATCTATTACTGTTGAACACTTCTGAAACAGCCATTAAACGGATTTAAAAGAGAAATAATTATGCTTCTTAGCATACATTTTGCATCCTGTAAGGCTCTTGAATATTTCATATATTTAAGAGTACGAATTACAATATTAAAAATAAAACACCCGTGATCAAAAATTTAGTATTCCTCACCCTTTTTCTTTTTTTGTTTTCCTGTAAAACTGAAGTTCCTCAGCCTCCGGTTGACAAAAAAGCGATTATTGATTCTACCATAACAGCCTTCCAAAAAACACTTTTGGAACAGCAAATCGATTCTGTATTTAAAAAATATAATTTCAATGGAAGCATTGCTGTTTTTAAAGATTCATTGCCCCTTTACAGAAAAGAAAACGGTTATTCTGATTTTAAAAGAAAAATAAAAATTGACAGCAATACGGTTTTTGCTATCGGATCTATAAGCAAACAATTCACAGCTGTACTCGTTTTACTTCAGATGGAGCAGGGAAAACTTAATGTTACAGATAAGGTGTCAAAATATATAAAGGAGTTTCAGATCAAAGAATATGAAAACATCACGATTCATCAGCTCCTTAACCATACTTCAGGGCTTAATATGACGGGTGGAAAATTAATGTTTAAAAGCGGTTCCGATTTCTTTTATTCCAATGACGGATTTAATACACTTGGTAAGATTGTCGAAAAAGCCTCCGGGAAATCATATGATGACAATATTCTCGAACTTTTTAAAAAAGCGGGGATGACTCATTCTTCGACGGGAGATATTTTTAAAGGAACTCATTTTGCAAGTGCCTACCTTGGTACTGCCTTCAATTTTCAGGAAGTTCCGAACATGCCCAAAAGACTGGGTGGAAAAGACATTGGAACCCCTGCAGGAGGGGTCTTATCTACCATTCAGGACCTTCATACATGGAACAACGCTCTTTATGGCGGAAAAATTTTAAAGCCTGAAACGCTTCAGCAGTTTATGGCAAAAAGTGCAGAAAGACGTCATGCGATCTTTGGAAAAATGGGCTATGCTTATGGAATTATGCTTAACATCGGCAAGCCCAATTCTTACTTTCACAGCGGATATGTAAAAGGATCTCCTTCTTTAAACATTTATTATCCTGACACGAAGACTTCGGTGATAATCCTGTCTAATATCTCGGATGAAGGAAAAGGCAAAGGGCTGGTTTTTAAACCGCATATTGAAGTAAAGAAGATTACGGATAATCTTGAAAATATTCTGGCTCAGCTTAAATCAGGACATTAGTTTTTCTTGCTTTGAAATAAAGAAGCTGGATCTTAACAGCGATAGCATATAAAAAGAAAATTTTCATCACTTCACTTCCTACTAATGTTAAATCATTGTAAAAAAGGTATATCGAAGAAAAAATTATAATACCGGCGGCTGTATTTTTAAGAATCAATGGATGAAAACTTAACTGCATATAATCAAACAGCCTCATTTTTCTGAAAATAAAATTATACCCCAGCAAGCCTGTCATTATTACTAGTAAAGAAACCTGGAAATACATAAACATATCCGGACGGATAAAGATAACGCTTGAAAAAATTAACGAAAAAACAAGTGCATACCATGTAATATTCCTAAACCTCTTCTGAAGTATTTCTTTTTCCAGTCTGGTTATTTTCCTGAACGAAAGCAAGTCTGCTCTTACCATTTCGAGCTCCTGATTCCAGCTCAGTTTGGTTTTTAGGAAAGCTTCCTGAAATCCCACCTGCCCATCATCAATAAGACCTGAGATCTGTTCTGAAAAATGATCTTTAATCTCAAAAAATAAATCTCTGCTTAAATTCTTGGATAAAAGATAATGTACTATCTCTTTTTCTTGTAGTGTAGTTATCATGGAATAATAATTTTTGATATAATTATATTTGAATGTATTGCTTATTGTTATTGAGCAGATGATGTCAGAAAATTCTGCATTTTCACCAGATTCTTTTTGTGTTCAGAAAAATTGAACAGGGTAAAAACAACTCCTGCCTGTAATATAAAAGGGATAAGTAAAGTGAGCAGTACCGGTAAAATTTCACTGTGATTATGTTCTTTAAAGAACTGATACACGTAATTGCCATTCTTCATTTCAACCTGCATCATAGAAAGGCTGCAAATAACCATTAAGCTTATGTTCTGCTGATACATAGTATAAAAGCATTTCCCTTTATATTTAAAATCGGCTCTCATGTATTTCCAGATCTTAAAATTTAAGATCCATGCACTTCCTGCAGCCAATAAAAAGGCACCATTAAGCAGTCTAAAAAAAATCGTATACTCATATTCACTTTTGGCCATAGAAATCAGCATCAGATTAACCCCAAACGACAGCAACGCGATCATTAAGGATTTTTTAAGAAAAGTATTATATTTTTCTTTTATAATTCTCCTGGCCAGTAATGGAATCTTCATCGGGAAAAACAATTGATAACTGACCATTTTAAACTCTCCGCTCCAGGACTCTTTTACTCTCGTAAAGGCTTCCTCAAAATTAAGATTAAGTTCAATCTGGACGTCTATGATCTGCTGAATCATATGATCTCTGATCTCTATGAGAATATCGAGTGAAAGATTTTGAGAAACAAGATAATCTGTAATTCTCCCTTCCTGTACTTCGCTGATCATATGCTAAAGATGGTTTGCAGATTGACAAGATAACTTTTCATTTCACTCTCCTGTTCTGCCTGTTGCTTTTTACCTTTTTCAGTCAACAGATAATATTTACGGTCACGGCCATTGATCTTTTGTATTTCCGAAGTAATTATTCCGTCACCCTCCAGTTTGTGCAATAACGGATACAATGCTCCTTCCGTCATTTCAAGTTCCCCTTCCGTAAGTTCTTTTGCTCTTTGTGTAATCTGGTATCCGTACATCTTCGCCTCTTTTGAAAGCAATTTCAAAATAATATTCTGTAAAGTACCTTTATAAAGACTATTCTTTTTCATGAAATGATTTTAATACATTGCAAACATATGCATAATTTTCTTATGTATTAAAAATTAGTTTAAAAATTTTTAAATTGTTATATGAAAAAGCTCTATTTCATAGCGATTTATCCTCCCGAGGAAATTATTGAAGAAATAAAAGTCTTTAAAAAAGACCTTGCAATGGAATATGGAAACTCCAAAGCTTTGAAAAATGATGCCCATATTACTCTATTCCCTCCTTTTTCAAGAGAATTTGAACTTGAAGATGATGTTCTGACAGCATTTCAAAAAATCAATACCGGAGTTCTTCCTTTTGAAGTTGAACTAAATGGCTTTGGCAGTTTTCCTAATCCAAAAAATCCCGTGATTTTTGTAGAGCCACAGAATAACCTGAATTTAACAGAACTTTATCATCGGGTAAACCAACAATTCAATTTCATTACCTATTCTTTTCATCCACACATTACCGTAGGATATAGGGATCTCAAATGGGAACACTACCTTAAGGCGTGGGAAAAATACAAATTCAAAGAATACAAAACTAAATTTATAGTTGATAAGATTTCTCTTTTACGCCACGATGGAAAATGGATTTCCATTGCAGAGAAAAAACTGGAGCTATCATAAAAATACAATTGACTAGCATAAAAGGTTTTAGCCTATTTATAATTTACTGAATAAGAGTGAAAAGTATTTCCTATATTTTTTCATTCTTAAAAAACTTAGAAAGCCCTATCTTTGAGGCAATGATTTCAGAGAAAATAATTTTAGGTATTGACCCGGGAACAACGATCATGGGATTTGGTATTATCTCCGTTAAAAAAGGTAAAATGGAGATGGTATCCATCCATGAACTGATCTTAAAGAAATACCCCAACCACGAAACAAAGCTCAAATATATTTTTGAAAGAACTTTATCTTTAATTGATGAGTTCCATCCCGATGAAGTTGCTTTAGAAGCGCCCTTCTTTGGAAAAAACGTTCAGAGTATGCTAAAGCTTGGACGTGCTCAGGGAGTTGCTATGGCTGCCAGTCTTTATAGAAATGTTCCCATTACAGAATATTCTCCAAAGAAGATCAAAATGGCCATCACCGGAAACGGAAATGCCAGTAAAGAACAGGTTGCAGGAATGCTTAAAAATCTTCTTAATCTAAAAGAATTTCCCACCAAATATTTAGATGCTTCCGATGGACTTGCCGTTGCGGTATGTCATCATTTTAATTCCGGAACCATAGCTGATACTAAGTCGTATTCCGGATGGGATAGCTTTCTGAAGCAGAATCCGGATAGATTGAAATAAAAAAACAATTTTTAAATTATATAAAGAAAAATAGTATTGCTTTATAAAAGATAAGACCCACCTCAATTGCGATGGATCTTATCTGCAATACACCACAATCATATGTGGAAAATTCTATTTGATTTTGGGGTTGACTTTTTCTTTAAAGTCTCGTTTTCAATTGCTCACTCTTGTCTTTGGATAAATTTATATTGATAAATCTGTAACACCTTCTAATCCTTCACTTACTTTTTTCAAAGAAAATATAGTAAAACACTCATATTTTAGAAAGAAAATAAATACTGGGAAATAATTACTTGGCAAAACATAATACTATCTTTTACATTGGTATGATTTTTAATAGTACATTTGTATAAATTTTCAGGTATGAAAACAAACCAACAAACTATAAATCAAGGAACTCACAGAATAAATTGGTTCCAAAAGTTTCTCATGGTGTGTTCCGGCGGGAACATCCATATTTTAAGAAAGACTCCGAGTGAATGGAATAAATTTGCAGGAATTGGAGGAATTGTACTTTTCACAGCAGTGTTTGCTACACTGTCGGCAGGCTATGCTATGTATACTGTATTTGATGATATCTGGATTGCAGCTGGTTTTGGAGTTCTGTGGGGATTAATGATTTTTAATCTTGACCGGTACATTGTTTCTTCTATAAAAAAGACGGGAACATGGTGGAATCAAATTCTGATGGCCATCCCCCGCTTAATTTTAGCTACATTCTTAGGAATTATCATTTCTAAGCCTTTAGAGCTTAAAATCTTTGAAAAGGAAGTCAATAAACAGCTGAATACCATTATCCAACGGAATAAAAAGCAGCTGCAAGGTGAAATGAGCGGAAGAATTCTACAACAGAGCGGCCCTTTTGAGACTGAGAAAGAACAGATATCCGGAAAGATAGCACAGTATCAGAAGTCATATGACTCTGCATCAGTAGAACTTGAAAAGGAAATATTAGGAAAACAGTCCGGGCTAACCAGTGGAAAAGAAGGTTACGGGCCGAACGCTAAACGTAAACAGGAATTAAAAGAACAACGCAGACAAGATCTTGAGAATTATCAGAAACAGGCAGCACCAAGGCTTGAATATTTAGATAGGGAAATTTCGAAAGTATACACCAATCTGGAAACAGAGAGAAAGTCTACAGAAACATTTGAAGATAAATTCAATGGATTTGCGGCTAGGCTTCAGGCATTGGATGAGCTTGGTAAAAATTCTGCAATAATAGGATTGGCTGCCACCTTTATTATGGGACTTTTTATCTGTCTTGAGATCTCTCCCGTTTTGGTAAAACTAATTTCTCATGTAGGGCCTTATGATTATCTTTTAGAAAAAACAGAAAATGACTTCAAGCTGTATGCAAAGGAAAAGATTGAAAAAGGAAATGCTTTGACTGATCACCGAATTGAAGATTTTAAAGACAATTTAAAAAATTAGCGAATCATTGCAAACGACCCCTAAATAGGTTTAGAGAAAAAATCTATAAAGTTTCGAATTTTAATTAATAAAATCTAACCTTTCATCATATTTGAAAGGTTTTTTCTTTTAATAAACTATTTATGTAAAATATTTTCTAATTTTACATAAATAAATTCTTTTATCATGAAACACTTATTTTTTGCATGTACCCTGCTGGTATGCAGTATACTTGCTCCTTCCTTAAAAGCTCAGGCATCAGAACCATTTTTAGGTCAGATTGCTTTTGTACCCTATATGTTTGTTCCAAAAAACTGGGCAGAATGTAATGGACAGTTACTTCCAATTTCTCAAAATACAGCCCTATTTTCGCTCTTAGGTACCACCTATGGAGGAAATGGCACTACTACATTTGCCTTACCTGATATGAGAGGAAGAATGCTTGTTCATAATGGCCAGGCTCCCGGAGGGCCTACAACTTATACAATGGGACAGACCGGAGGAACTGAAAGTGTAACTTTAAATATAACACAGATGCCGGCACACAACCATACTGTAAATGCTGTAACAGCAGAGGGAAATCAAAACGTACCTACGGGCAGTCTCCCTGCCAATACCAAAGTACTTGATAAGGAATATTCTGATGCACCAACTGATACTACTATGAAAAGTACCATGCTAAGCAACACGGGAGGAAACCAGCCTCATGAAAACAGACCTCCGTTTATTACTCTGAAATGTATTATTTCATTGACCGGAGTTTATCCAGTACAAAATTAAACGTTATGAAACTTCTTTACCTTGCGGGTCTTATCATCGGAAATACAGTTTTTGCGCAGACTATAAATTTTAACGGCTGCCATAATCTGTTTGATGATCAAAACTTTGTTTTTAATAAAACCGGAGTGGATGCTTTTAACAAGAACATCTATATAACAACGCCTATTGACGGACAGCAGCCTTGTGGTGGATTGGGAACCTGCGAATTTAAAATTCAATGGAACAATACCCTTACAAGATGGGAGTTTCTTGCAGATGAAGGAAACGGAACATTTACCAGTCCTTATTTAATTTATTATAACTCTACATCAAATAATTCTCTTCCCTTACCTCCAAACAACAGTGTTGGAACATGGATTGAAAATACTACGGTAACTACCGGAGCATGTGGAGGGAGTCTTACAGCTGCCAATTCTACTATGACAGGTGACGTACAAACTACAACATTGGCAACTTCAGAATTCACCCAAAATAAAATACAGATCTTTCCGAACCCCGTTTCTGATTTCATCCGTATTTCAGGGATAAATAACGGACGGACACTTGAAATCTATAATGTGGACGGACGTCTTGTGAAATCTGAAATCTTTGATTCGAAGATTGATGTTTCACAACTTACTTCCGGAGTTTATATATTAAGGATTACCACCAAAAATCTTCAGCAGCATGAATTTAAATTTCTTAAAAAATAAAACCTATTAAGCAAATAAACTACAGTAAGCTTTCGGAATTTCCGGAAGCTTTTTTACTACTGAATATTAATATAAAAAATGGGACTGTCTTAACTTTAAGACAGTCCCATTTATATTTTAATTTTTTAATTCTTATAAAGAATAGTTTGGAGCTTCCTGTGTAATAATTACATCATGCGGGTGAGATTCTTTCAATCCGCTTCCTGTGATCATTACCAATTTGGAATCTTTTTGTAAAACTTCAATATCTTTAGCTCCACAATATCCCATACCTGCTCTTAAACCTCCTGTTAACTGGAAAATCACATCTTCTAATTTTCCTTTATGAGGCACTCTTCCTTCAATTCCCTCCGGAACGAATTTCTTAGCTTCACTCTGGAAGTATCTTTCTTTTCCACCTCTTTTCATTGCAGAAAGGCTTCCCATTCCCTGATAAGATTTGAATTTTCTTCCCTGGAAAATAATTTCTTCTCCCGGGGCTTCATCTGTACCAGCTAACAGTGAACCAAGCATTACTGCTCCTGCCCCACTTGCGATAGCTTTTACAATATCACCGGAAAGTTTAATCCCTCCATCAGCAATCACGGTTACATTTTGTGATGTAGCATACTCATAAACGTTATAAATAGCAGATAGCTGAGGAACTCCTACCCCGGCAACCACACGGGTTGTACAGATAGAACCAGGCCCCACACCTACTTTTAGAACATTAGCTCCTGCTTCAATTAGATCTTTTGCTGCTTCTGCCGTTACAATATTTCCTCCCACAATATCCAGATCGGGATATGTTCTTCTGATTTCTGAAATTTTATCCAAAACCCCTTTAGAATGTCCGTGAGCAGAATCAATAGCCACAATATCAACACCAGCATTCACTAGCGCCGCAATTCTGTCCATAGTATCTTCTCCTACACCTACTCCGGCTCCTACGATAAGACGACCTTTTTGATCTTTATTTGAATTGGGATACTCCAGCTGATTGTCAATATCTTTAATCGTGATTAAACCTACAAGTTTGTTATTCTGATCTACAATCGGAAGTTTTTCAACTCTGCTTTTAAGAAGAATTTCCTTTGCTTTCTCAAGGTTCGTATTTTTATCAGAAGTGATCAGATTTTCTTTCGTCATGATCTCCTCAACCTTCATTTCAAGGTTTTCCTGATATTTTACATCTCTGTTGGTAATGATCCCGATCAGTACATTATCAGTATCTACTACAGGAAGACCAGAAATTTTATATTTGGCCATTGTTTCCTTAGCTTCAGCTAAAGTATGATCTTTTGAAAGAGTGACAGGATCAGAGATCATTCCGTTCTCGGAACGCTTTACACGATTAACTTGTGCAGCCTGCTCAGCAATCGTCATATTTTTGTGGATAAAACCTAAACCTCCAACTCTTGCTAATGCAATAGCCAGATCAGCTTCTGTAACGGTGTCCATAGCAGCGGAAACTATCGGAACATTCAGCGTGATTTTGTCGGTAAGTCTTGATTTTAATGATACCTGGTTAGGTAAAACTTCTGAATAAGAAGGGACTAGAAGAACGTCATCGAAAGTGATGGCTGTCTCTACAATTTTGTTATGAATAGACATCTTTACTTTCTTTGCAAAATTAGGTTATTTTGACGAGATATAAAAATCCTTTTCAATAGTTTAAATAAAAATTAATAATCAATAACTTAAATCGAAAAAACCGTTCTTTTAAAAAGAACGGTTCATCACAAAATAAAGTTAATATATTCGAAACTACTTGTTATCGTTATGGGGAGGCTTTAATCAGTTGTTTACAGAAACAGAATTGATCATTTTTGAAATATCGCTGGTGGTAAAGTTTCCTTTCACATCCACAAATACCAATTCTTTTTGCTTTGAGCCTACGGTAATCAACATATTTTTTATTGTTTCACCATCCTGTTTTACGCGAATATTGATATTATCGCCTTCGTGTTTAATGGTAGCCCATTCTTCGTAATGATTATCACTTAGATATTGGTTATAATCATTAATCATTTTCTCGCTTCCGTTGGCTACAGTAAGAATCTTAATTTTGGAGGCTTTTTTTACCAGATTGATAGTTTCTTCATTTTCGCCATCCTCTTTTAAAGCTTTCTTGATATAAGATTTGGCCAGAGCTGTCGGAACATTAATACTCATAAATTTAACTCCTTTGAAATCATATTTCGAATTCGTGAAGAAATCTATATTCGGTTTTTCTGAGACAACACAGGATTGAAGCACCCCTATGGTCAATATAATAAGGAAAATGTTTTTAAGAGTTTTCATTGGCTTTGGTTTTATTTGGTTTGCTTAAAGCTCCCTCCTGAAACTTTATCTACTTTAGCATCCAGTTCCGGATCACCTTTTAGCTTCACAGAAGCTCCTGAAGAGACATTTACCTTCAGTTTATCTGTCACAAGCAAAGAAAGACTTGCTCCTGAGGTGGATTCAGCGACTGCTGTCCCAATTCTGAGATCATCTGCTTTACAGGAAGCACCACTGTTAATATCAATGACCGCAGATGCTGCCTGCCCTGATAAATTAACGCTTGCTCCACTGGAGATATCCAATGCTAATTTCGGAACTATCACTTCAGCCTTCACTACTGAACCAGAATTTACGGTAACTGATACTGCATTTCTGATATCAAATTTTCCTTTAACAATAGATCCCGATTCTGCTTCAATCAGCATGTTATTTTCTTCAACAGAATTAATAGCTGTGAAAGTACTTCCTGAAGATGTTTTAATTCCATTCAGATTAGGTGAAGAAACATTGACATTCAGATTTTTAAACCTAAGATTTCGCGCTCCTTTGTTGTCTACATAAATCTTTAAAACTCCGTTTTCTACTTTAGTGATAACATTCTGAAGCTTATCAGCATCAGCAATGACTTTTACGCTTTTTGTATTTTCCTGTTTATAAATCACATTCACCCCAACACTCACATCTATTTTTGAGAATTCTCCTACATTTCGGCTGTCTCCATTCAGGTAAGAAGAAGTATTGTCTGAAGTCAGATCATTCGTCAAAGAAGTTTTCACAGAACTCGCTGTAATATCACTTGAGTTAATAATCTTGTTAACATCGGACATCTTCATTTTTCCGTTGAGGATAAAAATAATATTCTCTTCTTTAGAATCAACGTTAAAAACCAGATTTTCTAGATAGTTATCTTTTTCGTCTTCAGCCAGAAACTTCATGGAAGTTCCATCGCTGTTCATTGACATCAGCTCATTGAAATTCAGCGATTTCAATGCTCTGTTAACTTTCTCTGATCTCTGTTCGTTGAGCTTTATATTCTCAGCGTTTTCTCCTTTCAAACCGTCCGGAAAGGTCGCTTTGGGAATGATCAGAATCTTAAGACCATCCACTTCGTTTAGGATAGGTTTTATTTTCCCAACATATGCATCGTTAACATCAATAGTATTCAAAAGCTTAAACATCGGCTTTTTAATATTGATAGAAGTAACTCCGCCATTTTTCTCAAAATCCTGAAAAAGCTGGTTCAGTTTATCAGTCTGTGCAGAATAAGTTGCAAAACTGTTCAGAATTATGGCTATTATAAAAAATATTTTTTTCATGAGATTGATCTGATTTTTAGTATTCACTGTCAATGTTTTCGTTTTTCTGAGAAGAAGCTACCGTTTTTTTGAATTCATTTCCCAGTTTCATAAAGGAATATTTGGCAACATCTATAGCTTCTTTTTCACTGCTGATCCTTTTACCGTTTACCGTAACATACGAGTCATTGTAAGCTGTAGAATCACTTATTTTTTTGTTGTTGTACGAAGAATTGCTCACATACCGCGGTTTAGCTTCCTTTTTCAGCCTTCCCCGTTTTGGCAGAATCTGATCCATCACATCTTTTTCCGCTACCTGATTATCCTGAAAAAGAGAATCTTTTTTTACGCCGGAAATAGAATCAGTATGGTTTACTGCTACCTGCTCCTGATGATCTCTGTTTTCTTCTATAAATCCGGACTTTTGCTTTAAGATTTCATCTTTCACCAACTTTTCTCTGTCCTGAACACCTGTATAGGAATCTTTATTATTAAGGAAAAATCCGATACCAAAGAGCAGCATTACACTGGCTGCCATCCAGAACCATTTGGGGAAAGAAGGTTTTTTCTTTTCTTCCAGAGGAATAATCGGGGCGGCATTCTTATCCGTTTCTTCACCTTCTGCCTTTTGAAGAAAATCTTCAAAGCTCCAGTCCATTTTTTCTTCCTTTATATTCTGGAAGATCTGGTCGTATTTATCTTGTAATTGATCTTTTTTCATAGCTCATCAGTTGTGAGATTTGTTCTTTTACTTTTTGTCTTGCCCGCATAAGGTTTACCCTTACCGCATTTTCTTCCATTTCCAGCATTTCAGAAATTTCAGAAATATCATACTCTTCTACATCTTTCAAATGGATAACCATTTTCTGTTTTTCCGGGAGCTGATTGATAAATCCTACAATATGTTCCTTAAGGTTATCAACTTCCATACTGTAGAGCTCCGAGCGATGCAGCTGCATATCCGCAAAACCGATCTTTACATCGTGATGCTTCAGCCGGTTCAGGCATTCGTTCCGGACGGACTTCAGCGCATAGGACTTAAAATTCCCAAACTGCCCAAGCTCATCCCTCTTTTGCCAAAACTTCATCATGAGATCCTGTACTACATCTTCCGCTTCATCACTGCTCATGACGAATCGCTTCGCAAAACGATACATCTCGTCTTTGAGAATAAACACCGTATCCTTGAAAGTTTCGTGGGTCATGAGTTTTGTTTCTTATAGGTAAGACAACTGCCGTTTCCAATCTATTACATCAAAAATAAAAAAACTTCAAAAAAAAATTGAAGTTTTTATTATATATAGATTAATACGTATCAAAAATATGTTTCAGAATAGCCTTATCCTGATCTGTTAAAGCCACTTTTCTTCTGGCCATGGCTCGCTCTGCCACTTCATAAGCTTTATCAAGCTTGAATCTTTCATCATCTTTCAATCCTCCCCATGAAAAGTTTTCCACAAGATTTGGGGGAAAACCTGGCTTGAAAACATTAGAGGCTACTCCAATCACAGTTCCGGTATTCAATTGTGTATTGATTGCTGTTTTCGAATGGTCTCCCATGATCAGCCCTGCAAACTGTAACCCTGTATCTTCGAAAACTTTTGTTCTGTAGTTCCAGAGTTTAACGTGGCTGTAATTATTTTTAAGATTGGAAGAGTTGGTATCAGCACCGAAATTACACCATTCTCCTATGACAGAATTCCCGATAAACCCTTCGTGCCCTTTACTTGTATATCCAAAAATAATAATATTATTAACCTCTCCTCCTACTTTACAGTGAGGGCCGATAGTAGTTGCTCCATAGATTTTAGATCCCAGATTAAATTTAGAATCTTCTCCAAGGGTAATAGGTCCCCGAAGATGGCAGCCTTCCATTACTTCAGCATTTTTACCAATATAGATTTTTCCGGTTTTGGTATTCAATGTTGAAAACTCAATCTCCGCACCTTCCTCTATAAACAGATCTTTCTTATCTCCCAGAAAACCATTGGTTGAAGACAGCTCCTTTGAAGTGCGTCCTTTGGTAACCAGGTCAAAATCAAAATCCACTGCATGATTGTTGTATGTAAATAGATCTTTTGGTTTTTTAAAGAAAATAAGCTCCTCTTTGATGTCTGTCATTTTTTCAATCTGATTCAGAGAAAAACCTTTCATATTGATTTTAGCTGCGATCAGTTCATCTTCATAAACCAATGCTTCTCCCGGTTTAAGGTCTTTGATCTGCTGAATAACAGTTTCTGTAGGAAGGAAATTCGGAACCAGAAAAAGGCTTTCTTTATCCTCAGGGCTTTTAAATTTATCCTGAAGGTACATTTCCGTGAAATAAGATACTTCTGTGTTTTCCAGAATTTTCTGCCATCTCTCGGAGAAGGTAAGGATTCCGCATCGCATGGCAGCCACCGGGCGGGTAAAAGTAAGCGGAAGAAAGTCTTCCCAATATTGTGCGTCTGAAAATACTAATTGCATTTTTTAGAAATTAGAGATTAAAGGTTAGGCATTACATGCTGAAAGTTCCAGTGGAGTTTTTTGTCCGGGGTGAATTTTCAGATTTTAATTCTATCTGAACAAAAATACGAAAAGATGTGAGAAGTCAGGATAGAGAGGTAATATTAAAAACCAAGACGTCAAGGTTCAGTAAATCCTGAACAATACCATTGAATATTTTTTTTAGAATGTAAAGAGTAAGTGATGCTGAGGTTTTACCTTAAGAAAGTAAGGAAATATAAGTTTGCAAAGAATCACTTTCGCTGATCATATTTTTATGTTACAAAATGTATTGATCATCCATCTCCTTAGCCCCGATAATAACGGTTACCCCGCAGCAAAGATGGCAATTTGGAGGGTTTGAAGAGGCAAAAGTGTGGCGCGAGGAGTATGAGTGGATAGCGGGATGAAGCTCCCAAACAGGACTAAAGCTCTGAAAATAAAATCATAAAAAAAGTCTCCCAAATTATTGGAAGACTTTCATATTTTAGTTATACAAAAATTACTTAGCGAATTTTTTGTATTTGTTCATGAACTTATCAACTCTACCTGCAGTGTCAACTAGTTTTACTTTACCAGTGTAGAATGGGTGAGAACTTGAAGAGATTTCCATTTTGATCAGAGGATACTCCTTTCCTTCGTACTCGATAGTGTCTTTTGTTTCTGCAGTAGACTTGCAAAGAAACACCTCGTCGTTACTCATATCTTTGAAAACAACAAGTCTATAATTTTCTGGGTGGATTCCGTTTTTCATAATACTATTTTTAAAAAAATTTTAAGGTTTGCTTTCGAAATAGTAATGGATATTTCTCTGCTAATTTT
This sequence comes from Chryseobacterium sp. 14P4.3.2, assembly GCF_057799275.1. Classification (NCBI taxonomy): domain Bacteria; kingdom Pseudomonadati; phylum Bacteroidota; class Flavobacteriia; order Flavobacteriales; family Weeksellaceae; genus Chryseobacterium; species Chryseobacterium sp. 14P4.3.2. The sequence goes on along the minus strand of NZ_JBYOKO010000016.1, from coordinate 30,128 downwards.
AGGTTGCAAAAGTACAACATTTTTTCTAATTTCCAAATACTGAATTCAATTTTTTTTATTGATAAGAAAATTAAAGTATTTTCGTTAAATTTGGAAATTACTTAAACTTTAATTTCAATGAAATTCAAATTATTACTGGCTTTTTCTTTCTGGATATTACTTGCAGCAGTATCATGTAATAAGGATGATATCACGTTTGACAGTCCTTCGCAGCAGCTAAGTTTTTCAAGAGACACTGTATTTTGTGATACCGTATATCATCAGGTACGTTCAGAAACCTATGTTGTAAAAGTATATAATAATGAGGATAAAGACATTCTTATTCCAAGAGTAAATCTTGAGAAAGGCGGTTCTTCATTATATAGAATTAATGTAGATGGAAAGCCCGGGTATGATTTCAAGAATGTTCCTTTGAGAAAGAAAGACAGTCTTTATATATTTGTTGAAATTTCACCGGAGGCAACCGGCCCGGAAGCTATTGCTGAAGATAAGATACTGTTCTCAGGTCCTGCCGGTGAGCAGCACGTTACTCTTTTCTCTGTAGTACAGGATGCTGAGTTCTTTATTCAGACTCCAACTAATCCTAATGTGATCACCAGCTCTACGACCTGGAATAACAATAAAGCTAAGATCATTTACGGAGATCTTACCATTAATCCTAATATTACCTTGGATATCAATCCGGGAACGAAAGTATATTTTCACAAAAACAGCGGAATGAAAGTATCTTCCGGAGCTGTTCTTAATATTAACGGCACACAGACCGATCAGGTGATTCTTCGGGGTGACAGAAATGATTCTTATTATGATACTATTTCTAAAAACTGGAACTCTATCAGAATGGCGGCCAATTCTACCCTTAATATGAAGCATACAAGGCTTTTCGGAGGGACAAGAGGGTTGGATATGAGACAAACGAATGCTACTATTACCAACTCGTTCATTCATACTTTCTTTGAATACGGAATTTATGCTGTAGGTTCTACAGTGAATGCCAGCAATCTTGTTATGAATAACTGTGGTTTATCCTGTATTGGTATTTTCAGAGGTGGAAAACACAGCTATACACATGCTACCATCGCTAACTATTCAAGCTCAATGGGAAGCTTTGACAGAAAAGGAATCTTCGCAACGAATGAATGGAAAAATGATGCGGGGCAAACGGAACAGGGGGCTTTACAGCAGCTTAGTATAAAAAACAGTATCATCTATTCGGACAGAGATAATTCTGTACATGTGGAACCCACTCCCGGACAGCAGTTTGAGTATCTTATTCAGAACTGTCTCCTGAAATATTCAGGGACATCGGAAGCCGGCTTCCCTTTTGATAACAATACCAATGTGGTGCAAAGTATCAAAAATACGGATCCTCAGTTTGTCAATTATTTTACGGCAAAAATGAATTTAAGAGTAAAATCCACATCTCCGGCTATAGGAAAAGGCAATACAGCAGTAGCAGCAACAGTACCTTTTGATATCGTGAATGTACCGAGAACGACAAACCCAACTCTAGGAGCTTATCAGTAATGGAAATCACTCAACTGCAACAACAGGTCGATGAATGGATAAAAACCATCGGCGTAAGATATTTTAACGAGCTTACCAATATGGCCATGCTAACGGAGGAAGTAGGCGAAGTAGCGAGAATCATCGCCAGAAGATACGGTGAGCAAAGCGAAAAAGAAAGTGATAAAAGCAAAGATCTGGGCGAGGAGCTTGCGGATGTACTTTTTGTAACATTATGCCTGGCTAACCAGACCGGAGTGAATCTGCAGGATGCTTTTGACAAAAAAATGAAAATCAAAACTGACCGGGATAAAGACCGGCATCAGAATAATGAAAAATTAAAATAATCTTTCTGATATCAGATTTCAGATCACGCAATCTAAATGTTTGAAATCTGATGTCAGAATTCTGAAAAACTGAAGAAATAATGAAGCTAGAAAAATCAACATTACTCAGCAATAAAACAGTACAGATCAGCGGTTCGAAAAGTATTTCGAATCGTTTATTGATTCTGGAAAGCCTGTTTAGCAATATAAAAATCGGCAATTTGTCTAATTCTCAGGACACCCAGTTACTGAAAAAGGCATTATCTGCGGATACAGAGGTGGTAGACATTCACCATGCGGGAACAGCAATGCGCTTTCTTTCCTCTTTTTATTCTATCCAGGAGGGAAAAACAACAGTACTTACCGGTTCTAAGAGAATGAAGGAAAGACCTATTAAGAATCTGGTTAGTGCGTTAAGAGATCTCGGAGCAGAAATTGAGTATATGGAAAATGAGGGTTTCCCTCCTTTAAAAATTACCGGAAAAAAGATCACTCAAACTTCGGTACATGTTCCTGCGAATATTTCAAGTCAGTTTATTACTTCCCTGCTTCTTATTGCGGGAAAACTTGAAAACGGATTGGAAATCCAGCTGGTAGGAGATGTTACATCAAGATCTTATATAGAAATGACGCTTGATATCCTGACAAAGATTGGGATAAAAAACAGTTTTGAAGGAAATACCATTAAAGTAGAACCTTTTACTCCGGAGATTGATGCAGCCGCCATCCATTATGAGGTGGAAAGCGACTGGAGCTCGGCATCATACTTCTACTCTATCTGTGCCCTGGGAAGAGAAACCATGCATCTGAAAAGTTTTTACAAAGAGTCTACTCAGGGAGATTCTGCAATTGCAAAGATTTATGAAGATTTCTTCGGAATTAAAACCACGTTTACCGAAGATGAGCACAAGTTAACTCTGGAACCTCAGCAGGGGTTTTCTTTCCCTGAAAAAATTATTCTGGATATGAACAACTGTCCGGATATTGCACAAACTCTTTGTGTAACTGCTGCTGCGTTAAAAATTCCTTTTGAAATTTCAGGATTGGGAACCTTAAGAGTGAAGGAAACCGACAGACTTCTTGCATTATATAACGAACTGAAAAAACTGGGTACCGAAACAACATTTACTGATTTAACAATTGAATCTATCAGTTTCGGGGAGCCTGAAGACTATATTTCAATCAAAACTTATCAGGATCACAGAATGGCAATGAGCTTCGCACCTTTTTGCCTGGTGAAGGAACTTAATATTGAAGATGAAGATGTGGTGGAAAAGTCTTACCCAATGTTCTGGGAAGATCTTGCCAATATCGTTAAGAATTAATTTAAAAGTTAACATGTAGTAATTTGGAAGCAGGCATATATTTTGATTTCAAATTACTACATTTATATATAATGCTGCTTGATGAAATACCTGATCTTACTGGCTTTATCTGTTCCCACCATTCTTTGGTCACAATATCTGCGGCCTAATGAAGAAATTATCTATTCCTTTGAAACGAAAACAGGAAAGAAAATGGCATTGGTAAAGGATAAAGAGAATGAATATATTCAATATCGATTTGGAATCAGAGATCATATAGAAATGGAATTTCCTAAGGAAAGAACCAAGGAAAGCTGGAAAAAATTCAAATACAATTCTTACCTAAGAGGCGGAGGAAAGCAAAATTCAGGAATGGACCTCAACTATCTGTCATTTACCAATAATGGCTATCAGTATCAACTGTTCAAAACTTACTATGCAGAAGATGAATCCTATTCTACAGGAATCACTATCACAGACTCTAAAGGTAAGGAAACGAATATTACCGGACTCTACAAAACAATAAAAGGCTGTATGTGCTATCTGGGAGATTCAGGATTGATAGAAAAAGAAGATTCCGGGTTATAACTTCAAGAATGTCTGTATGAAAAAACTTCTTCCTCTCGCTGCCGCCTTATTCTCTGCTGTTTCTTATGCACAGGAGCTTAAAGCATTCTCATTACCAAATGGTTATACAAAGATTACAGAAATTAAAGGTGATCTGGACAAGGATGGAAAAGATGAAATCATACTTGCCTTTGATACCAATCAAAAAGCATCAGTAAACGAAGACGGTTCTGATACTAACGATTACAAGAGAGTTTTCTATATTCTAAAAAATGAAAATGGAAATCTTGTCATCTGGAAAGAAAATACATCCTTACTTTTTTCAAGCGGATACGGCTTTTACCCTTCTGATAACAATCTTGATATCTCTATTAAAAATAACTGTCTGATTATAGGGCAGCAGTTTTCTACCAACTCCAGACATACACAGGAATACAAGCATACTTTCAGATTCCAGAATGGAGATTTCTACCTGATAGGTTCTTATGATAATTTCAATGACACCTGCGATTTTAATTTTACGAATGAAATCAATTTTCCAACAGGAAAGGTTATTATTGACGATGAATATTCTACCTGTGATGATGATGCCAAAGTACCTGAAAGTACTCACAAAGAGTTTACCTACAAACTCCGGACTCTGATAAAGATGCATGATTTCAAAATTGGAGATCACAAATTCAAAATTCCGGATTCCAGCAAAGAATTTATTTTTTAAAGCAGGAAGTTCTTTTCTGTAACTTTTTTTACCCTTACTGTTTTAAATGCAATTTCATTATAAGGACGTAAAAAATAGCTGTAAAGACATCAGGTTTTATAGATATTTCTTCCTGTTTTTATTTTTCAGCCCATTTTAAATTTAAAAATTCGTCATTTTTCAGATTCTTTATTGATAACAACTTAATTATCTTTTAAAGTTAAATTAACTCCTTCTATTTTGATATATTCTTATTTTTAGATTACAATAAAAATAAAAAACTATGTTCAAACAAAGCATGAGACGCTTATCAGCAATCACTTTTGGTATTGCTGCTGCAAGTCTTTTTTTTTCCTGTTCCGATGACAACATTATCGAAAAAGATTCTAAAGAAACTACCACCTCATCTTTAGGAAAAGCAAATTTCAAAACTTCTTTGGCTCCTATTGAAATGAATAGCTGGATGGCCAGCCTGCAGGATAATATCTCACTTTCTAAAATATCTATTCCCGGAACGCATGATTCCGGAGCACGTATAGATGCCCCTGTAATAACAGGTACAGCGAAAACACAGGATCTCAGCATCAGCGAACAACTTAATGCAGGGGTTCGCTTTCTGGATATTCGCTGCAGACACATTGATAACTCTTTTGCCATTCATCATGGTGCTATTTATCAGAATTTAAATTTTGATGATGTCCTTAATGCCTGCTATGCATTCCTGCAAAGTCATCCTTCAGAAACGATCATCATGTCTGTAAAAGAAGAGTACGATGCTTCCAATACCACCAGAAGTTTTGAAAGTACTTTTGATTCGTATGTTCAGAAAAATCCTTCAAGATGGGATTTAGGAACTGCTATTTCCAACCTGGGAGACGTAAGAGGAAAAATAAAGTTGTTAAGAAGATTCTCTGCGGGAACATCGAAAGGAATCAATGCAACTTCATGGGCTGACAATACGACATTTGAAATCAACAATCCGGGAGCATCACTGAAAGTTCAGGATTATTATAAAGTGACCAATAATGATGATAAATGGAACGGAATCTCCAACCTGCTGAATGATGCAAAGAATGATGCAAACGGTAAGCTTTTCATCAATTTCACAAGCGGTTACAAGCCGGGAATCTTTGGAATACCAAGTATACCTACAGTTTCAAACAATATTAATCCTAAGCTGAAAACATTCTTTCAGAATAATACTCATGGATCTTATGGGATAATGCCAATTGATTTTGTAAGTGCAGAATTGTCTGAGCTGATCATCAAAACCAATTTCTAATTTAATTGTTTGTTAGATATATTCAGTAAGGCTGCCTCGCTGTTGGGGCAGCCTTTTTTTTACCATCAGGTTATCATTTCCTTCTTACCTTCTTGCAGATGAAGCAAAGTAAACACATAATGGCAGGAAAATCTTTAGGAGATAAAAAAGGCTGCTCCAAAAATGAAACAGCCTTCTTAGTAAAAGAATTAAAAGTTATTTCTGAATACCGTAAGCCGCCAGTATTTTATTGAAGATTTCAGTATTTTCAAAAAGTCCTGTGAACTGTTTGGAATTAGGACCATAAGCAAAAACACTGGATGGAATAGAAGTGTGATCATTGGTACTGAAGTTCCCAAACACCCAGCCTTCTTTAAGGCTTCCATCGAGAAGGGTAAGCCCTCCGGTTTCATGATCTCCTACCACAATCACTAATGTTTCTTTATTTTCATCTGCAAATTTCATTGCTTTTCCAACGATATGATCAAAATCCAGCAGTTCAGTAACAAGCTGCTCAATATTATTGCTATGCCCGCCCCCATCTGTCTGAGAAGCTTCAACCATCATGAAGAATCCTTTTTTATTATTCTTTAAATCATTTAAGGTAAGATCAAATGCATCGGCAAGCCAGTTTCCTCTCCCGTGAGTTATTCTTTGTGAAGCCAATGGGTCAATCACCAATGTCCGGTTGTTTATTTTGGTTACCGCTTTCAGATCCTGATACAAATCAATTTTTGCCTCTTTAAATTTTTGAAGGTTTTCCTGGGACAATCCGCTTGTAGGCCCACCGATCAGAATTTTTGTTTTAGAGGTAACAAAATCTTTCAGAATAGGTTCGGAGCTGTTTCTATTATCAGAATGAGCATAAAAGTCAGCGGGTGTAGCATCTGTGACATCTCCGGTAGAAATAAGCCCTGAAACCATACCTTTATCAGAGATAATATCAGGGATCTGTGCCAGTGCTTTTCCCAAATTGTCTACCCCTACAAATGTATTTTTGGTTTTTACTCCCGTCGCAAAAGCGGTAGATCCCGGTGCTGAATCTGTAATGTAAGCATTGGATGAATTGGTTTTGGACAAACCGGTTGCTTTCATATTAAATACATTCAGCTTTCCTTTGTTTGCCGTAAAGGCGGCATAATATTGCGGCAGAGAAGTCCCGTCCGGAATGAGAAGAATTACATTTTTCACCTTTTTACTGATTCCGTCTGTTTTATAAGTTGGAGTATAGGTAGCGTGCTCCTTTGTATTTTTGTAAAAGTTCTTAGGAATCGTGTTCATGAATTTTTTAAGATCCGGAATATGATCGGTATTGATGTAATCCACTCCCATATCCATAAGATTCACCCAGGCATTAGGAAAATCTGGAGCTCCGTAAAACCTCATCGGCTTTTGCTGGGTATGTGCTTTCTCTACTGCTCCTTTTATCTTTTCTGTTTCTTCATCTCTTGGAATGCCTTTTCCGTTCCACTTTACGAGCCCGGGAAGATCAGCACTGAACATTCCGACTCTCTTTAACTGATCCGAAGAATAGCTTTTATCAAGGTCTCCGTCAAAGTAAAGATAATTCGGATAATTTTTAAAATCACCTGGCTGAGGTCTTCCTCCTGTAATAACAATTTTCACCCCTGGATTGCCAGTAATTTCAGGATATTTCTTCAATATACTCACCAATGCATTCAAGGTTGTTTTATAATCCTGCTTGATATCGATTAGCAATTGTAATTTTTTATTTGCGTCAGGATAAATATTCCCTTTATTGAGTTTTATCTGCTTTGAAATATTGTCCAGATAAAGATTTTCAAGTGTTCTGTCTGCGGAAAGTTCTTTTTCTGTGTGGGCTACCCAAAGTTTGCCTTTAACCAGGAAAACATCTGCTTCAATGGATCCAAAGTTCGCATAATAAGCCTGCCAAAAAGGGATTTCCTGCATATAATCATTATGGGAATGTGCATTCCCTACATTATAATTCAAATAATTCTGTGCCTGATTTTCGGAAAAGACTGCCAAAGCCAGCAATCCCAATATTTTTGATAATTTCATAAGACCTGTTTAAAAAACCATATCATCACAGATATTTCTGCAATGACATAGTGAATACTATTTAAGATTAAAATTTTACCAACCTTCGTTTTGCTTAATTACCCCATAGCTATTAACGATTTCTGCCTGTGGAACTGCCCAAACGTTATGAATTGCAGGATTGAAGTTTCTTGCTGGCCATACTATTTTTCCGTCTATCCCGTGTAAAGGCTGAGCATAGGCTGCCTGAGCGTCTCCCCAACGTACAAGATCTCTGTGTCTGTCTGCCCATTCACCTGCTAATTCGCAGCGTCTTTCATGCTTCAGATCAGCCATTGTACATCCGGTTTTGGAAGCTAGCCCTGCACGTTTTCTAATGAGGTTAATTTCTGCGTCTGCATTTCCGCCTGACATCAACAGAGCTTCTGCCCTGATAAGGATAACCTCAGCATAACGCATAATCGGAACGGCAAGATCTGTACAAGGATAGTCTCCATTAGCACTTACATGGCCACTATTCAAGGTATATTTGAACGCATCCATGTATTTATTAAACTGATATCCTGTGAGAGAGTTAGAAGATGCATATGTTCTTTCTGTTCCGTTAAAAGTAAATTTATCTCCTAGTTTAAGAACGGTTGCTCCTCTTCTAAGGTCTCCGGCTTCATACTCGTCATACAACTCTTTGGTAGGCTGAAAATATCCCCAGCCGTTATATTCTCCCCATCCTTTATTTTCTAACATTACTCCCGGAAGAATGCTTCCCACTGAATTAAATTTTGGCGTACTTGGAATGGACCAGATATATTCTGTACTATAATTATTTTCAGCTTTGAAAACATCTGAATAATTGTTCAAAAGGGTTCTGTTTCCTTTGGTCATTACTTCATTCGCCCAGTATGCTGCATTTTGCCAATCTTTCATAAACAGATATACTTTTGATAAAAGTGCCCATGCCGCTGCTTTATGAGGTCTTCCGTAGTCTTTAGCCGGAAGTTCTGCCTGGCTTGGCAATAATTCGGCTGCTTTTTTCAGGTCATTGACAATGTAATTGTAGTTTTCCATTACATTGGCAGCTCTGGGAATTGGGTTGCTTTCTGGTTCTTTGGTACGGTCTAGAATAGGAATACCTGCCTTTTCATTTCCATAACTGTATGCCAGCTCAAAGTACATTCTGCTGCTCATAAATAAAGCTTCTCCCAAATACTTATTTTTAACCGCCTGTGAAGCCTGAATATTATTAACATTACGAATAACACGGTTTGCAACTCCAATCACTGTATATCTCTTATTCCATTGAGTTTCCAGATCACCTGCTGCGATATAATTGCTGCTAAAATTCTTCACATTATCCGCTTCGCTTTTCGATCTTCCTGTTACCATATCATCACTGGCATTGATAAACCAGAAAAAACCTCTGCCATAAAATTCACTGTCGGAAAGCGGCTTATACATAGCGTTAGCTCCGGTAACCAAATCGTTTTCAGTTTTCCAGAAGTTGGCTTCTGTTGGAGTTCCTTCAGGTTCTATATTCAATTCATTGGTACACGAGAGTAATGATGCGGATAGCCCCGTTATTACAATTATTGTATTGAAAAATTTCATCTTTTTACTTTTTAGATTTGTTTTAGATTAAAAACCGACTTCCAGTCCGAAAATAAATGAGCGCGCCTGAGGATATCTTCCGGTATCAACTCCATAGGTTTCCATTCCTACTTCAGGATCAAAGCCTGTATATTTGGTAATGGTAAACAGGTTATTGCTCGTTACATACACTCTTATTTTATTTACATCAAGTTTTTTGTAAAGCTCATGAGGTAATGAATATCCTACTGTAAGGTTCTTCAGTCTTAGATAAGACCCGTCTTCCACATAGAAATCCGAAACTTTGGAATAATTACCACTTGGATCACCTTGTACCACTCTTGGAATATTGGTATTGGTATTCTGAGGAGTCCATGCATTCAGGATATCCCTGTCCATGTTATAATTTTGCCCTGTTCCCCCTGGGTTTAATGAAATAAATTTTAATCCATTAAATATTTTGTTTCCATATACCCCCTGGAAGAAAACATTAAGATCAAAGTTCTTCCATGTCATATTGTAGGATAGTCCGTAAGAAAATTTAGGATATGGATTTCCAAGGTTTACAAAATCATTGTTATTCAATACTCCTGTATTTCCATCTTTCTTCAGAAATTTAATATCCCCCGGTTTAGCATTGGGCTGAATAAGGTTACCGTTGGCATCCTTGTAATTATCAATTTCTGCCTGGGTCTGGAAAATTCCGTCAGTTCTGTAGCCATAATAAGAATAGAGAGATTCTCCTACTTTTATGCGGGTAGGTTTCAATACTCCTCTCACGTTATTACTGTTGATAAAGATCTCATCTACACCCGCCAATTGCTTCGCCGTATTTTTTAGTTGACTAAAAGTAGCGCCTATTGAATAGGTAAAATCACCTGTTCTTTTACTGTTATAATTGATTCCTAATTCAAATCCTTTATCCTGAAATAACCCAGCATTCACATATTGATCAACGTAAGCGGTTGTACTTGAAAGGTTAACATTGAAGATCTGATCTGTAGAGTTTTTAACAAAATAATCAAACTGAAGTGATAGGCTGTTCCGTAAGAATGAAGCATCCACTCCAAAGTTAGTCTGCTCCGATTTACCCCATTTTAGATCCTGATTTGATTTTGTCGTGGCATAATAAGCAATATTCTGTGACGGGTCCTGTCCGAAAATAATATTATTATCACGTATCATTAAAGGGTTAACAGCCTGATAAGAAACACCTCCCAAATTTCCTAAAATACCGTAACTTCCTCTTAATTTCAGATTGGAAAGCCAGGAAATATCGTTCATAAAGTTTTCTTTGGAAACCACCCATCCTCCAGAAATGGAATAATAATTCGCAAACTGATTTTGTTTAGATACCAAAGAGGTACCATCTCTTCTTCCCAGCAAACTGATCATATATTTCCCTGCATAGTCATAGTTGACTCTTGCCAGATAAGATATCAGAGACTGCCTGTATTTGTAACTGTATACTTCCTTATTGGTATCTGCAGCATTCTGAAGATACCTGAAAGCTTCTGCTTCACTTCTAAAATCAAAAGCTTTTGCCCTGAATCCATCTTCAGTTGTTTTCTGAAAAGTAAAACCTGCAAGAAAATCAAAATTATGCTTACCTGTTGTTAACTTATAAGTAAGAAGCTGCTCGGCAAGAGAAGTGGATATATTATTAGATTGATATTCCAGACTATTGGTATCAAATATTTTCCCGATCTCCAATACTCTGGGAGTAAATTCTTTAACATTTCCGATCTTAAATGTCTGGGAAAAATTAGAACGGAATTTTAAATCTTTAGCTAAAGCAATTTCTACATAAGGGTTGATCAAAATCTCATGTGTTGGATTTTGAATGCTGATCCTTTTAAGATAAGCAACTGGATTGATCATATCTCCATACCCTCCTGCCACATCAATTGGTAATCCGGAAAAAGCTCCCGTGGAGGTATATACCGGAACATTGGGTGGATAATACATCGCGGCAACCAAAGCTCCTGTATAACCGTTCTTTGTGTTGGCTGTATTCCCCTCGGAGAAATTATAATACATATTCTCCCCGAATGTCAGCCAGTCTTTCACTTTATGTTCAGAGTTTACCCTGAAATTATATCTTTTTGCCTGAGTGTTCAATAAGATCCCCTCAAGATTTCTGTGATTCATACCTACAAAGAATCTGGATTTTTCGCTTCCTCCACTAAGGTTTACATTATATTCCTGGATGGTTCCTGTACGGAAAATTTCTTTCATCCAATCTGTTCTGGTGATTCCACCATCAGCATATTTGTCGGAATTGAAAGCTAGTGGAAGACTATTGAGTTTTCCTGCATTAGTATATGCCTGGCGCATCACGTCCTGGAATTCTGCTGCATTTAGAGATTCTCTCAGCCTCCATGCCTGATTGGTTCCGTATTTAACATCAAAATCAATGGTCAGACTCCCTTTTTTACCTCTTTTTGTGGTAATAAGGATTACTCCGCCGGAAGATCTTGCTCCGTAAATGGCAGCAGCAGCATCTTTAAGCACAGAAATATCCTGAATATCATTAGGATTAATGGCAGGAGTTCCGTTAAAAACCACTCCATCCACCACATAAAGAGGAGTTTCTCCGTTCACTCCTCCCAAGCCACGGATATTCACTTTAGGCGAGCCATTAGGATCTCCCCCTTCATTCACTACCGTCACTCCGGCTGCTTTTCCCTGAAGCACTTCTCCTACTCCAGATAAAGATCTTGAACTAAGCTTATCCAGCGACGCCTCTGCAACAGCACCGGATACTTTACTTTTCTTCTGGGTTCCGTATCCTATAACGACAACCTCATCGATGTTTTTTTCCTTTAAGCTGTCTTTTTTTTGAGACAGGAACATCGGCGAAGCAGATATTGCACCAATAAGTAATACCCTACCCGTTAAATAAGTTACTGAGACAGGGATTTTAAATACATTCATGACATCCTTTTTAATTAGATGCAAAATTAGACCAGCACTTCCCCTCTATTCATTAAGATTTCCTTATGTTTTTATTAAGAAATTTTAGGCTTTTTAAATCACTCTACCCAAGAGCGAAATCATAATAATCTTATTACCAACACTATAAACAAATAAAGTAATCATTCCATTTATCATCTTCAGCATGAGGAATATTAAGTTTCTTTTAAGTTTAACTAGGTAAAAAGAAGCACTAAAAAAATAACCTCTGATTTTTCAGAGGCTATTTTGAATGTAATAATGTTTATTAAGATGGATCAAGAAAAAGTAATTTTATCTATAGACAATTATATCTTTTATGATCTTACCTCCATAGAAAACTCGCTCATCATTGGTAAAATAAAAATTATTCTTCTTTTCATAATATTCTGTGGCATTTCTTTCAATTGGATCTACCCATTTGATTAATAGTGTAATTGCATTATTAAATCCCATTTCTTTATTTGCAAATTTAAATCTTGAGTCAGCAGATATTGTTTTTTTTCTACCCATTGAAAATGACCAAGCTGTTTTAGGCTGTATCAAAGTCATATCATTTAAAAGTGTTGAAAAAGGTTTATTAATATAGTTTGCTTTACTTGCTTCAAACTGTTTTAAATAGTTTAAAGTATCCAACTGAGCATTGATCAAAATATTTCCCAGTAATAATATAAATACAGTTATCATTTTATTGTTTTTCATATTTCATTTATTTTAAATTACAATCCGGTGTCTGCTTATAAGTACTTATTGATAATGGAACTCCGTTTACGTTTATATTATTTTTATTCTCTTCCACAAATATAGAACTAAAGTTTCCTGAAGAATCAGCCTGACTTAAAGTAGCTCCCACATCATATTTAGATAAAACGAATGCCATTCCATTAGCCAGTGCATCATCTTGAGAATATCCTTGATTGATAAACTGTGTCATTGCACTTTCAAAGCTTACATATATAGGGGAAGTAGTCTGCCAATGTGAGGTTGACATATCAAGATTACTACCTGCAGAATAATTTGCTACAAAATTGGCATATTTTACAGGATCAATAATTGTTAAAGCATAACCTATCCCACCGTTTGCAAAAACAAAAAAAGTTGTGAAATTTGAATTAATAGCATTCGCCCCCTGAAGCGAATAAATATCACCTGCAGAAAAACAGTTATACAAATCTACTGTATGAGTATGAACTCCTCCTTCGATGGACAGATTAGGATTATTAGCCTGGACTCCTACCTGATTTCCTGCTGTAGATGTTTTAATTGGCGTAGTATCATAATTTCCATTAGAATCTTTTCCATATGAAAAAGATTTTTCATTAGTATCTGTACTTAAAGTACCTGTGATCTCTCCTTTTGCGGCTGCAACTTTAGCTTTATTTATTAGTTCTTTAGCTTTAGTATTACTTTCAGAGGCTTTTTGGCAGGGATCTTTTGGTTCTGGAGGATTTCCACCACAATTCTGGAACATAGAACACCCTCCGGTTGGCGGTGGTGTATTTCCTCCACCGCCACCTTGTCCGGGATATATTCCTACTTCGAAACTAGGTAAGTAGGGCCCCCGTGGTGGTGGAATATTAATTTCTCCAATGTCACATGGATCTCCCGCACTTCCTCCGCAAGGTCCAGTATCTTCATCTACTCCCCCACGCGAACCATAAGCTGTTTTGTTAATATAAGCAGAACGAAACCTCTCTAAAACCATTTGATTGTATTCTTCGTTTTGAGTAAGCGTTCCAAATGTTACAAAAGTTTCCGCATTACGAAGAGCTCCTACTATGATACCTGTAACGTTTCTATTTTCTACAATAGGAAAATACACCCATATCTGTCCATCATCTAGCTTTATAGGCTGGGAGGATATACTGAAGTCAACATACTTCAATGCAACACTACTTTTCTGCAGTGTAAAATTACTTTCAGAAAGTTTTAGTCCGGTAAAATCAGAATTATGAATCCGATCATATTCCTTAAAAAGAAAAGCAAAACCATTAGGGTAATCTACTTTCCCACTAGCAGCAGGGCGGCTAAATACCTGGAATTTGTTGGAATAATATTCTTCATCTTTGGAAGATATATATTCATCATTGGTTCTGCAGGATTGCAAGAATACGGATAAAGCAATCAACAGCACAAGCCGTAAAATATTTTTTTCCTTCATAAGCATTTTGTTTTTAGCTTGTCAAATATAATATTTTTCCACAACTGATGAATTATCATAGATATTTCTGACCTATTTTAGAAAATCATGATCTATTTTCGGATATGATCTATAGCTGAGTTCATTATTCTTTTTTTACATTTGCTGAAATTAAAATCATACGAATTAAATGACCATTATCATCACAGGAACCTCATCAGGAATCGGATTTGCACTGGCCGAATATTTCGGTAAAAAAGGACACAAAGTATATGGACTAAGCCGGAAACATACAGAAAGTCAGTATTTTCAATCGATCCCGACGGATGTTACCAACAACAATGCTGTTCGGAATGCTATTGCTGAGGTGCTAAAAACAGAAACCAGAATTGATGTACTGATCAATAATGCAGGTATGGGAATGGTAGGCGCTGTAGAAGATTCTACAAAAGAGGAAATCTCAAAACTTTTCAATCTGAATCTTATAGGACCTGTTCAAATGATGAGTGCAGTACTTCCTAAAATGCGTGAAAATAAATTCGGAAAAATCATCAATGTATCCAGTATCGGAAGTGAAATGGGACTCCCTTTCCGAGGATTCTATTCTGCTTCAAAATCTGCTCTGGACAAGGTAACGGAAGCCATGAGATATGAGGTTTATCCATGGAATATTGATGTATGCTCACTTCATTTGGGAGATATCAAAACCAATATTGCCGACAACAGAGTAATTACTCAGGTTTCTCAGCCGTATAAAAATATCTTTGACAAAGTGTATGCCCTGATGAATTCCCATGTGAATGAAGGAACAGAACCACTGGAAGTAGCAGAATACATTGAAAAGCTTTTAGGAAAAAATAAATGGAAAGCTCATTATTATTTTGGTAAATTCGGGCAAAAAATTGGTGTTCCTCTGAAATGGATACTTCCCCAGGGAACTTATGAAAATTTAATGAAGAAATATAATAAACTGGACTAGTTTCAGTTTTATAAACAGTTATTTAATTATTGTATTTTTTGAACCATTAGAAAGTAATAAGCAGTTAAGAATTATTAAGATGAACTTTTTTAAAATAAGAATGATTCATTTTAACTCGATTAATTCTAAAATGATCTTAGTGGTTTAAGCAAATTGAGCATTGAAATTATTCCTTAAAATATTTTTTGTAATGTTCTGCGTTTTTACACAAGCGCAGAAGAAGCATTATTGGCTGATTGATACAGAAACTAAAGTTAGAAAAAAAGTAAAAGATTCTGTCTCCGCAGTAAAATTCCTGGACTCTCTGGCTCAGAATAATTACTTCTTCACACAGCTGAAAAATGTAAAAATAAAAGGTGACAGTACCGAAATTTTCTACGATAAAGGCAAGAATTTTAATGAAACGTATGTTGACCTCTCGGACTCTCTTGTTCAGAAATTAAATATCCGGAAAGATTTTTTTACTAAAAATTTAGATTCTACTAAGAAGAGCATTAACAAAATTTATATTGAAGACGGATATTCCTTCAGCAGAATCAAGTCTAAATATAAAGGGCAGAAAAATGGATTCCCTATCGTGGAGCTTGATATTAATAAGAATGATAAAAGAACGATCGACGGTTTTGTTGTAAAAGGATATGAAAAGGTTCCAAGAAGATTCATCAAAAATCTGGAAAAGGAATTTAAAGGAAAGAATTATGATGAAAAAAATCTTCTATCTATCAACAAGAATTTTCAGAGTCATCCTTTCTTAACACTGGAACGGCAGCCACAGACGCTATTTACCAAGGATTCCACGAATATTTACTTATTTTTGGAAAAGAAAAAAACCAATACTTTTGACGGAGTTATTGGCTTTGGAAATGATAAATCCTCCAAATTCACTTTAAATGGGACCATGAACGTCAATTTCAGAAATATGTTCAATGGTTTTGAAACGGTTAATCTATACTGGCAGCGGAATCCGGATAAAGGGCAGACTTTTGACCTGCAGGTAGATATTCCTTATCTTTTTAAGTCCAATGTAGGGATGAATAGCAAGGTCAATATCTACAGACAGGATTCTACTTTTGCTAATGTAAAATTCCTTCCTGCGTTTTATTACCATCTTAACAACCGCAATAAAATCGGTATAAGAGGAACTTTAGAGTCATCTACTATTATTGATACATTATACGTTCAGGGAAAAGATTACAACAAACAAGGGATCGGGGTCTGGTATGAAATGACTGAGCCTACAGATATTGATCTTTTTCTGTATAAAACAAAGATCACTGCCGGATACGATTTCTTAACGACCACCTATACCAAAGATAATATCAAAGCAACCCAGAATCAGTTTTACTTTTATGGTGAGCACAATTATCATATCTCCGGAAATCATTTCCTCAATATAAAAGGCGAAGGCCGGATGATGGATTCTAAAATGGAATTTTCCACCAATGAATTATTCCGGTTCGGAGGATGGAATTCCTTACGGGGATTCAATGAAAACTCTCTTGCCGCCGATTTTTATTATTATGGAAGTTTAGAATACCGGTATTTAATTGGCAATCAGGCCTTTTTTGACGTCTTTGGACAGTACGGGCAGCTCAACAACAAATCGCTGAATCTCAAGCCAAAGCTCTACAGCGTCGGGCTTGGATTCAATTTCTTTATTCCTATAGGCTTAATGAGTTTCCAGCTTTCGAATGGTAATGAGTTTGGAAATCCGTTTAAGTTTAATGATATCAAGATTCACTGGGGAATCTTAAGCAGGTTCTAAAAATTAAATTAGTACGAGAAAAGACTTCTAACTTTTCATCTACTTCTTTATCCTTTTTTCATTACTATTATTAATATGTATAATAAAGCAAAAACCCTGATATAACAGACGTTTACCAGTTTACCATTATATTAATTATATCTGTTAAAGAATATTAAAATCGTATTTTTATTGTAATACAGTATTAAAATACTGGTAATAATACACCGCTAAATTTGCCTTCAAAAAAAATGAAGAAAACACTAGCTACTTTTGCCGTTTTTTTACTTCCTCTTTATTTTACTGCCCAGGAGATTAATATTTCCGGAAATGTAAAATCTGAAAACGGCTCAAGTGTTTCCGGTGTCAGCATTACTGATAAAAACACAGGAAAGACCGCTACTACGGATAATAATGGTAATTTCACTATTTCTGCCAATCCTAAAGATATTCTTGAATTTTTTGCTCCGGATTTTTCTGTTTATACTGTTGAGGTTTCTTCAAAAAAACAATATTCGGTTGTTTTAAGAAAAGCTAATGAAAAGCAGATTGAGGGTGTTGTAATTACTGCTTTAGGAATTGCCAAGAAGAAGGAGAAAATTGGATATTCTACTCAGGAAGTAGGAACGAAACAGTTTGAAACCATTACTACTCCAAGTATAGGAAATCTATTCTCAGGGCAGGTTGCGGGTCTTAGTGTATCTAATCCAACAGGGATGCAGCAGGCCCCCCAATTTACATTGAGAGGAAATTCCAACGTGATTTTTGTAATTGATGGTGTCATTGTTGAAAAGGAAGTTTTTCAAAATTTAGATCCCAACAATATTGAAAACATCAACGTACTGAAAGGGGCTACAGCTTCTGCTTTATATGGTTCAAGAGGTCGCTACGGAGCTATTCTGATCACCACTAAAAGTGCCAAAAAGAAAGGTTTCTCTGTAGAATTCTCTCAAAATACAATGATTACGGCTGGGTTTACCAATCTTCCAAAAACCCAGACAGAGTACGGAAACGGATCTCACGGGAAGTACGAATTCTGGGACGGAGCTGACGGTGGAGTAAATGATGGAGATATGATCTGGGGGCCAAAATTTGTTCCCGGACTAAAAATCGCTCAATGGAACAGCCCTATCAGAGATAAAACGACCGGACAGGTAGTCCCTTGGTATGGAGCCGTGGCAGGCACTCAGTATGATGATAAATCAAGGTATGAAAGAGTTCCTATTGACTGGAAATATCACGATAACTTAAGTACCTTTTTAAAGCCTGCAGTAATCAACAATAATAATTTTGCAATCAGCTACAGGGACAATAAAGACACCTATCGTTTATCAGGGAACTTCATGAATTATGATGACAGAGTTCCCAATTCATATCTGCAGAAATATGGAATCAATTTCTCCGCTGAAAATCATCTTGGGGATAAATTGATTTTTAATACAAAATTCAATTTCAATCAGGCTTTTACACCTAATGTTCCCAATTATGATTATAATCCCAGCGGACATATGTATACCATTCTTATCTGGATGGGAGGTGATGTAGACGGAAAGGCTCTTAAGAATCATATGTGGATTCCCGGAAAGGAAGGAAGAGCACAGGCCAACTGGAATTATGCCTGGTATAACAACCCTTGGTTCGGGGCTGAATATTATAAAAATCAGAACAGAACCAATATCATCAATGCTCAAACAGGATTAGAATATAAAGCCACTAAAGATCTTTCGGTAAAAGGTAAAGTATCTATTGTTGAAAATCACAGCAAGGGAGAAATATTCAGTCCTTATTCTTATTTCAATTACAATGCGCCAAGAAGTGGAGGATATATTTTAAAAGATGATAAAACCTGGAACCTCAATTATGATGTCTTAGCCACTTACAAGAAAAAAATATCTGATAATTTCGATTTCACCATCAATGCCGGAGGGTCAACATTCTACTATAAAAATAATACGAATGAAACTTCCACAGACGGATTGAAAATTCCGGAATTATATACGTTTGAAAACTCTATAGGAGCACTTAAAAAGTATAAATACCTGAAAGAAAAGCTAATCTACAGTGCTTATTCAACAATCGACATCGGATTGTATAATGCGTTCTTTATTAATATTTCAGGCCGTAACGACTGGTCTTCTACGCTGCCAAAAGCCAACAGGTCTTACTTCTACCCTTCAGCATCCATCAGTGCAGTAATTTCCAATCTGGTAAAAATGCCGGAAGCTATTAATATGCTGAAGCTTTCTGCTTCATGGGCAAAAGTAGCCTATGATTTTCAGCCGTATTCTATCAGAAATTATTATCTGAACAACAAAGGAATCACTTTCAATGGTAATCCCACTTATTACTATCCTACTATACTCAATGTAGAAAATTCTTTGAAGCCTGAGCAGACAAAATCTTATGAACTGGGATTAAGTGCAGGTTTCCTGAACAACAGAATTACATTAGATGCTACTTATTTCAGAACATTGGATTATAACAACATCCTGGAGTTCCCTGCTGCTGAATCATCAGGCTTTACCTCTCAGTATGTAAATGGCAATGAATATACAACCAAAGGGTTTGAAATCTCTCTGGGGTTGGTTCCCGTAAAAACAGCTGATTTCACATGGAAAACTTTAATCAACTGGAGTACTTATGAGCAAAAGCTAACTTCTATTTACGACAATATGCCCAATTATAAGAATATTAAGCTGGGTGAAAGAATGGACAGCTACTATGATTATACCTGGCAAAAATCTCCGGACGGAAAAGTAATTCTGGATGCCAAATCAGGGATGCCAACAAGAGCGAATGCTCCAAGCAACTTAGGGCATTTCAACCCGGATTGGACGTTTGGATTCAACAACAACTTTAAATATAAAAAGTTCTCTTTAAATATTGGAATTGACGGTAGTATCGGCGGTGTCATGAGGTCGCAGGTCGTTGAAAAAATGTGGTGGGGAGGCAAACATCCTAATTCAATTGCTTACAGAGATCTTGAATATGCCAATCCCGGGAAGTACTTCTTTGTACCGGATGGTGTAAACTACAATCCAACTACAGGTCTTTATACTCCGCATACACAGGCAATAAGCTTCCAGGACTGGGCTCAGAACTACCCTTATCAGGCAAGAGTAACGGAAAGTGAAAGTAAGGAATTTGCTAACGTTTTCGACAGGACTTTCATTAAGCTAAGGTCTGTAGTTCTGGAGTATGATTTTTCTTCATTACTGAATCCAAAAGGAATGATAAAAGGTTTCACAGCCAACATCTCTGCCTATAATTTGGCAATGTGGAAAAAGTCAAAAAATCTTTATTCTGATCCTGACTTTCAAATCAGATCAGGAAGAGACGGAGATGTCAGCAACGATATTCAGGATCCTTCCAGCAGATGGTTCGGAATCGGATTCAATCTTAAGTTTTAACTAAAAAGTACGGTATTACAATGAAAAACAATATAAATAAGGCAGATAAATCAGCCAGATGGCTTACTATCAAATCTCTGATGCTTGCAGGAGTATTAGCATTAACTTCCTGTAAATCCAACTTAGATACAATCAATGAGAATCCTAATGACCCTTCAAGTGTAGATCCTACCTATCTTCTTACCTACGTTTCAAAATACACTTTCCAGGTGAATGGTGATAATATGTATGCGTCAAGAATGATGATTGGTACTGATGGCGAAAATGCCTATCAGTATATGAAATGGAATGATGCATCGTTTGAAATTTATACAAAAGGACTCCTGAATACGGTAAAAATGATGCAGGAGGCCGAAAAAAGAAATAATAAAAATTATGTTGCCATTGGAAAGTTCTTCAGAGCTTATCATTTCTTTAATATCAGCTTAAAGGTAGGCAGCATTCCTTATTCTGAAGCAGCAAAGGGCGAAGCCGGAATTACCCAGCCCAAGTATGACAGTCAGGATGCTGTCATGTCCGGAATTTTATCAGAATTAAAAGAAGCGAATGATCTTATTAATACCAATGATAAAATTGAAGGCGATATTATCTACAACGGAGATGCTTCAAAGTGGAAAAAACTGATCAATTCGTTCCGACTGAAAATTTTGATTACCTTATCTAAAAAAACGACTGTAGGAAATTACAATATTGCCACAGAATTTGCATCAATAGCGGGAAGCCAGCCTTTAATGTCTTCCATTGCAGATAATGGTGAACTTAAATTTGCAGATGCAGCAGACAGCAGGTATAGTATGTTCAACAACAGTGGATATGGTTCCAGCTTATATATGGCAGATTATTTCATTAATATGTTCAAGGACAGGCATGATCCCCGTTTGTTCACCTTTGCAGCACAGACTACAGGAGCTAAAGAAGCCGGAAAAGCAATTACCGATTTTACAGCATACAACGGTGGAAACCCTACCTCTCCTTATTCTGACAATGCGGCATTGATCACAGCAAAAAACATTTCTAAGGTAAACGATCGTTTTTATAAAGACCCTACTAATGAGCCTTCGTCTGTACTGAGCTATCCCGAATTAGAATTCATTTTAGCCGAAGCTGCTGCCAGAGGATGGATTTCCGGATCTGCAAAAACACATTATGATAATGCTATCAAAGGAAGTTTCAATTTTTATCAGACCTATGTGAAAAATCCGGGACAATATTTCTCAGGTTTTGATGTAAACCAGTATCTGGCAACCCCTTTGGTGGTTTATAATAATGCTGATCCGTTACAGGTACAATTGGAAAAAATCATGACCCAAAAATATATGACCATGTTCCATCAGGCACAGTGGACCTCTTATTATGATTATCTGAGAACCGGATATCCTAATTACCCTTTAAAGGCAGGAGTGGCTGCACCGTTCCGATTCAGATATCCACAGTCGGAATATAATTATAACAGCAGTAATTTGAAAGCTGCTCTAGCAAGCCAGTATGGAGGGAATGATAATATTAACTCTAAACCGTGGTGGTTACAGTAGAAATCTGATTATTTTTATACACAAACAAAGAAACCGCAGGAAAATCCTATTAACTTGCGGTTTCTTTCTTATTACGATTGAACATGAACAGAAGAGAATTTTTAGAAAAATCAAGTATTTTATTAGCAGGATTGGGAACTTCAAGTGTTCTGCACCCTTCTATTTTAAAAGCTTTAGCAATCGACCCGGCAGCCCAGTCTACTTTTTATGATGCAGAACATGTCGTAATCCTGATGCAGGAGAACCGTTCATTTGATCATGCATTTGGAGCCCTTAAGGGGGTTCGTGGCTTTTTGGATAAAAGAGCTTTTGTAAAGCAAGACGGACATTCCGTATTCTTTCAGAAGGAAAACTCTGGAAAATATGCTGCTCCAGCCCGTCTGGATCTGAGAAATACCAAAGCAACATGGATGAGTTCACTTCCTCATTCCTGGGAAAATCAGCAGCATGCTCTCAATAAAGGAAAATATGATCAGTGGCTTCAGGCAAAAGCTTCGGGAAATAAAGATTATAAAAATATCCCATTGACGTTAGGATATTATAACCGGGAAGATCTCCCTTTTTATTACCAGCTTGCCGACGCTTTTACGATATTCGATCAGTATTTCTGCTCTTCACTTACCGGAACTACTCCGAACAGATTGTTCCTCTGGTCCGGAACCTTAAGAGAGCAGCAAAACGGGAAGGCAAGGGCCAATGTAGTGAATGAAAATATTGATTACGACAAAGCCAGACAAGCCAAATGGAAAAGTTTCCCTGAAATTTTGGAGCAGCAGAATGTCTCATGGAGGATTTATCAGAACGAAGTAAGCCTTCCAAAAGGAATGTCCGGAGAACAGGAGGCGTGGCTAAGTAATTTTACAGATAACCCAATTGAATGGTTTTCAAAATATAATGTAAAGTTTTCAAAAGGATATTTTGAAAATATTCCCAATATCATTACCTACCTTAAACAGGAAATTGAAAAAAATCCTAAACAGAAAGAAAGACTGGAAACCCTCATTTCCGAATTGCAGGAAGATCAGGTAAAATATCACCCGGATAATTATTCAAAACTATCAAAAGAGGAGAAAAACCTTCACGAAAAAGCTTTCACTACAAACTCTAATGATCCTGATTACTGGAATCTGGAGATTGGAAAGGATGAAAACGGAGAAAGACTGGTTGTACCTAAAGGAGATGTTCTGTTTCAGTTCCGTAAAGATGTAGATGAGAAAAAACTTCCATTGGTATCATGGCTGGTTGCCCCTGAACATTTTTCTGATCATCCAGGATCACCTTGGTATGGAGCATGGTATATTTCAGAGGTTTTAAATATTCTGACCAAGGATCCTGAGACCTGGAAAAAAACAATATTCATCATCAATTACGATGAAAACGACGGATATTTTGATCACGTGCTTCCATTTGCACCGCCCATTAATCCAAGCCAACCGGTTGATATGAACGGAAAAGACGGTGTGGAGTATGTCGACAGATCGCAGGAATATATGTCTAATCCTTCTTTAAAAGATTATGAAAAAGTAGAAGGAACAGTAGGTCTTGGATACAGAGTTCCAATGATCATCGCTTCTCCTTGGACGAAAGGAGGTTTCGTAAATTCTGAAGTTTCAGATCATACTTCCGTATTGCAGTTTCTGGAGAAATTCATCATGAAAAAATTCAAAAAAGATGTTCATATTGACAACATCAGTGACTGGAGAAGGGCAATATGCGGAGATCTTACATCAGCATTCAACTCATCAAATGTAGCTGCCCCTCAGATGGATTATCTGAATCAGAAAGAGTATGCTAAAACCATTAACGCCGCTAAAAATAAACCGGTCCCTGATTTGAAATGGTATTCTGAAAGCGAGCTTAATGACGATTTGCTTGAGATTCAGGAACGAGGGTTGAAGCCTTCCAATCCATTACCATATCATTTCCATGTGAATTTAGAAGCTGGAAAAATAAAAATGGTGAATCTGAAAGAGAATGGAGTTCCTTTACTGGTTTATGACAGAACTCAATTCAGCAATAGCAATTATCATTTTTCTTATGCTCTATATTCCAGACAGGAACTAACACATGCGGTACATTCGGGAGCATATGATTACGAAGTTTTTGGTCCCAATGGCTTTTTCAGGAAATTCCAGGGAAGTATTTCACCAGAAATAGAGATGATTTTAGAGAATATGACCTCAAAAAATCAGGTAGAACTGATCATTAGAAACAACAAAAAGAAAAATATTTCTATCAGCCTGGAAGATCTGTATGGTAAAACTAACAGGACTATATCATCACAAAAGCCAGAAGATAAAATATTTCTTGATCTTAGCAAAAATAAAGGGTGGTATGATTTTAAAATCACTCACGAAGACCGGCTATGGCATTTTGCAGGAAGAATAGAAACTGGAAAAGTTTCTGTTTCTGACCCTCACTGGGCATAGAAAAAAATTAGAGTTATTTTGAAAAACCCGTACCTACCTGTACAGGTTTTTCAATAGCCAATAGTGAAATATATCTCAACTATATTGCATTACTTTAAACAAATAAACAACAATATAAAAAATATAATATATTTTTTTCACAGTAAGCTGAATTTTGTTATATTCACTTAACTAATTCTCAGCATCATGAAAAAACTAAAATTAACAATTGCAATGTCATTATTTGCAGTTGCTGTATCCGCAAGTTTAAGCGCTCAGGATACCAATACGGATAATCATACGATTACGATTTCTATCCCTGAAGTCGCTTTAGTAGATATTGAACCTTCTGCTACAAAAAACATCACACTAGGCTTCACCGCTCCAACAGAAGCAGGGAATCCTCTTCTTCCGGCAGCAGCTAATACTACATTATGGCTTAATTATTCTTCCATCAAATCTGTTGCAGATCCTACACGTAATGTGACTGTAAAAGTAAATGCCATCATTCCTGGAGTAGATATCCATGTAACTGCTGCTGCAGCCACCGGATCCGGAGCTGGTACATTGGGATCATCTGCTGGGTTATTAACTTTAAGTGCGGCTGACCAGACCATTATTTCCGGTATTGGAAGTGCTTACACAGGAAATGGTGCCAATAACGGGCATAATCTTACCTATGCTCTTGCAGCAGGAAGCGGCCCTGGAGGAGTAGCAGCTTATGCAGACTTACAGGCAACAGCCACTACAGTAGCAACAGTTACCTATACAATATCAGACAATTAGAATTTAAATAAAATTCTATTCTGCCCTTTAAAAAACAAGGAGAAATTGCATACCAGTTTCTTCCTGTTTTTGTATTACCTATAATTTAATGACAAACTTTACATGATGATAAAGCGTATTCTTCTCTTGATCACCCTGATTTTGCAGTTCAGCTTTTTACATGCCGGCATTGTGATTCTCAACGGGCTTACGCATTCCTACAAGGTAGAAAACGGAAAAGTTTATAAAGGAAAAGTTGCGATTGAAAATACCAGTAATAATCCTCAAAGTGTAAAATTATTTTTACAGGACTTTAGTTATAATGCTGATGGAATGACCCAGTACACTGCACTGCAAACCAATAAAAGAACTAATGGAAATTGGATTAAATTCAACACGAATTTAGTCACCCTGAAAGGTAAAGAAAAAACAGAAGTATTCTATGAAATTACGGTTCCCGATCAGGTTGCAAATCCTGGCAGCTACTGGAGCGTAATTATTGTGGAACCTGTAGAAGATATCAAACCCAGCGATAATAAACCGGGAGTGAGCATCACTTCTATAATACGCTATGCCATTCAGGTCATTACAGATTATGAAGGCGAAAATGCTAAACCGGAGCTTAAGTTCGAAAGTGTAAAAGTAGAAAAAGAAGAAGGAAAACAAACTGCAAAAATTGCAATATCCAACAACGGAAATCTTTATTGCAAACCTACGGCTACTATTGAGATCTATAACCGTAAAACAGGAGAAAAAATTGGAAATTATTCCAGTATAACGATGGGATTGCTGCCTTCTACCTCCAAAACATTTTATATTGATATCAGTAAAGTACCACCGGATAAATATAAGGCTACTATAATGGCCACAGACGAAGAAGAGAATGCTTTTGCGCTCAATGTGGAACTAGAAGTAAAAAATGATTAGAACCTGGACATTATTATTTATTATCCTCTTATTCCCGGTATTTACTTTTTCTCAGAATCAGTCACACCGATTGATCAGTAAAAAAGATAGCCTAATGCCGGGAATGTCTACTTCTGTTCCATTTCCATTGGAAAATATCTCATCAGAAAACAAAGTCTATGACATTGTAGTTACTACTTCGACCCTCAATATTACACCTATTTTAGCAAAGGGAGAATTCCAGATTTCCCCTCAGGAAACTTCAGTATATCTGGTTCCCTTGAGGGTTGCGGCAGAAACTGCACAGGGGGATTACTCAGTCACATTACATATTACTGACCGTTATAACGGCATGTCTTTTTCAAAAATCTCAAAAGTAACCGTTTCCGGAAACAGAAAATTATTACTTACCAAATTAGACTCCCCTGAGTTTGTAAGAGCCGGAGAAACCATCCATTCTTCATTTCTCTTAAAAAATAATGGCAATGTCACGGAAAATCTTACTCTGGAAAGTAAGAATGCTGCTCTTGATCAGGATGCATCAATTGTTTTAGGCCCTAATGAATCCAAAATAATTACGATACATAAAGTAACCAATCCTGAAATCAGGCAAAATGAATTTCAAAATCTAAATCTTTCGGTATATAGTAAGGACAATCCCAAAGAAAATCAGGATCTCTATGCAAGTACTCAGATTATATCAGTGAAACCATCGGAAAACGATATCTATCACAGAATTCCTGTTTCAGCATCATTATCTTTCATTGGAATGAAGAATATGGGGGTTTATCATGATGGATTCCAGGGTGAGATTTATGGTAAGGGAACTTTGGATAAAGAAAATAAAAATCAGATTGAATTTCATGCCGCCACACACAATCCTGTAGAATTGAATTCATTCACTCAGTACGAAGAATATTTCGTCAACTATAAACGGGACAATCTTTTTGTACATCTTGGTGATAAAACATATTCCTCTTCCTACTTAACGGAATTCGCAAGATATGGCCGCGGAGCAGAAATCCGTTATAATTTTAATAAAGTGAGCCTGGGTGGATTTTACAATCATCCCAGATTTTTCAGGGATATTAAAGATGAAATTAATATTTATTCAGCTTTCAAGATCAGAAAAGAATCAGAAATTTCTGTTGGATATCTGTACAAAACTCCAAGAAAAGAAGAAATTAATTACGGAGATGTAAGATTAGATTCAGATGCTCATCTTCCCTATGCTAAAGGTAAATTCAAGATTTCAAGAAATATTAATCTTTCTGGAGAATTTTCCTACAGTGCTACAAAAAAAACAGAAGGAACGGCTTATATAGTACAGGCTGAAGCTATCTTTCAAAAGTTCAATGGAAATTTAATGTATATGAAAGCAAGTCCTGACTTTGCAGGATACTTTACCAATACCAATACTTTTAACGGTAACATCTATTATAATATCACGAAAAAAATCAGTGTCTTTGCCAATTATATGCAGGATGCCCGAAATTTCCAAAGGGACACTCTATTACTTGCCGCACCTTACAGAAAATACTTTCAGTATGGGCTACAATACAAATACCATCTTAATGGTTTTATTACACTCAATAACGGTTATCAAAAATATCAGGATCGCTTAGAGCCCCGACAGTTTGACTATTATGAGCGGTATCTCAAAATCAGTATTAACCAGCAGATCGGAGTATTTCAGATCAATCTTGACGGGCAGTTTGGTAAAACAGACAACTATCTTACCCAATTTAGTGGGAACTCCAGTCTTTATTCTGCTAATCTTTCATTTCAAAAATTCAGAACTTCATTTAATGTATTCGGAAGCTATGCGATCACTTCAAGGTATCAGCTGCAAAATCAGAAAAACCTGTATTATGGAGCGAGAATATTCAGCAGATTTTCGGACAAGACTAATCTGAGCCTTTTTTATCAGAATAATTATATGCCTGAGGAATATTTCAGAGACAGGAATTTATTTGAACTTCTGTTTCATCAACAGTTATTTCCGGGAAATGATCTTGATCTTTCCGGAAGATATTCTTTACAAAGAGGAGAAATAGGAAACAAAGATTTTATATTTTCAATGCGCTATACCTGGCGTCCTAATGTCCCGGTACAGAAAGTAGCTGAATATATTACTTTATCAGGCAATATTCGGAATCTTGGAATTAAAAAAACAGACGGGATAAGGCTAATGCTGGGAAGCTATCTGTCTGTAACGGATAAAGAGGGGAATTATCTGTTTAAAAATGTAACTCCCGGTAATTATTTTCTGGAAATAGACCGGTCAACCACAGATATTAATGATATCCCGACATTGGCATTTCCTACTGCTCTTTCTCTCATAAATAAAGAAAACATCTTCAATTTTGGATTAACTACCGCCGCTGATATAAAAGGAAATATTCAATTTGCAAAAACTGAAGAAAGGAATCAGACAGATGTTTCAGAATTGTTGCATAGAAAAGAAAAAGCGAAAAAAGAAAGTATCATTGTAGAAGCGGTAAGCAATGATCAGACTTACCGTAAAATATGCTTTATAGGTGAAGATTTTGATTTTACTTATCTCCGGCCCGGTGACTGGACCGTTAAAGTTTACCGAAATGGTCTTGATAAGCGTTACAAAATCTCAACAGATAAGTTCCAGTTTACTTTACAGCCTGCGGAAACAAAAAAATTAAGTATCCATGTTGTCAAGCAGCAGATAGAAATCAAATACCAACAGGAATCCTTAAAAGTAGGATATAACGAAATAAAAAAGAAGAAATGAGTTTAATCCGTTCCATAGTATTAATAGCCTGCGTTCATTTATCCTGTTCAATATATTCTCAGGCGGGTAATGTTACGCTAACTTTACCCATCGTAACCTTAATGGATATTGAGCCCTCAGGAAATATTACATTAAATTTTACGGCCCCTACAGAAGCTGGTAATGCCTTAGTTAATCCAACTCCCAATACTACAAAATGGATTAATTACAGTTCCGCAATAGCTTCGGGAGGGCTGACCAGAAGAATAACGGCATCCGTAAACACTGTCATTGCTGGATTAAATATCACACTACAGGCTGCAGCTGCTTCCGGAGCAGGGGGAGGAACGTTGGGAACACCCTCAGCTCAGGTTACTCTTACCACTACACCAGTTACTATTATCAGCGGTATAGGAGGTGCTTACACGGGCAATGGGACCAGCAATGGCCATAGGCTTACCATTTCATTAGTTCCTAGTAGTTATGCCCTTTTAGCAAATAGAACCAATACTTCTATTTTAGTTACTTATACCATCACAGAATAAAAACTGAAAAAAATGAAGATTTACAGTCACTTCCTCAGAGAAACGCTCTTAAAAATATACCTATATCTCATTCCCTTACTAATTAGCATATATGTAAGAGCACAAACTATCACTCCTGCCGGAAGTACCTGGGCTGTAAGTGTACCTGCCATTACAGAAGCAGGAGATAATTATACAGGGACTTATCAAAGTGCAAGTAATGTTATCATTTTATCCGGAAATCTACCGGGTTCTTTTCTAAATCTTCTTTCGAGCGGTGCTGCCAGAGTAAGTACGCATTATAATGCTACTACATGGAACAGCAATCTACACCTCTATGCCAAAAGAGCTGGAGGGAGTACCACAATCAATGGAATCTGTGTTCTCTGTACCGCCACTATTAATGGCGGAACTACTTATACAGAAATACCACTGGCCACTGCCGCTTCATTTTTCACGATAAACTTTACCGGAGTTTTGGGGCTTGGTAACAGTGTAAATTTTTCGGCTATCAGTGTACAGTTACAGATAGCGGGTGTTTCCGTAACTGTTCCTGCTGCTTCATATAGTGCACAGATTGTTTTTACAATTGGCGCGAATTAATTGAAAGTGAAAAATTGAGAGTTTAAAATGGAGAATGAATCTCTCATGATGACTTATGAGTCTGAATAAGACTGTGTATGGGATAAGTACGGTTGATGGGGTATGTCAGCGTTCTTGTTGTATCATGTTCTCTAAGATTTAGAGGGGTA
>NZ_JBYOKO010000015.1:0-139911 GCF_057799275.1 Chryseobacterium sp. 14P4.3.2 | reverse complement strand
AAGGAGTAATAGTTATAACAGATTTAAACCAAATTAAAAACTTAAAATAAATGGAGACAGTATTTATAATTAATAAAAAGTATATTGAAAAAGATGAAATTTTAACAAAAATTTCGGATATCGCTAAAAATATAAACGCCTCTTTCTTTAATGATGAAAATGATCCTATTCTAACTAAAGCTAATGTAGACAATTTTGAACAAATAGAGTTTGGAGGACTAAATAAAGAATATTTCAAAGAAACTATTAAAAATGAAAATTTTATAAAAAATTATGGTTGTTTACTAACTATAGACTTCTCAACAGAGCAAAATCTTATTATAATTTTTTTAAAAGCTTTTTTTAAAGAATTTCCCGATATGCTTTTATTTAGTGAATTTGGAGAAGCATTAAATGCCCCTTATACCTATTCAAAGAATCATTTGGATCATTTCTCTGGGCAAAATGGTTATGATCTTATAAGTAAACCTCCCAACGATCAAGAATCTAAAAATGAAAACTTTTGAAGAAATAAAAAAAACGGAACCCCTATTAAGATTTTTAGGAAGCAAATTTGGAACGATGTATTTTAATGATAATGTTTCTGATAGAAATGATATTATTATACGTCATTTGGATGGTGAACTTACCCCTGAACTCCTCCCAGTGTACATTCAATTATATGAGGCTGTATTAAAGTATATTGATGAACATCATAAAATAAAAGACCATGTCTTCATGCCTCAATTATTAGAAGTAGGAGAAGATTATATTATTCGCCCTTTTTATGTTTATCTTGTACCTACTCGTAGATATTTTGACCCTGATGAGCCATTAGAACCATTAAAAGAATACTATGAAATGATCAGGGCTTTCTCAGAAGAAATGATCAATGAGTTTTCGGAAGAGGATATTACGGATCCTGACAAACAAAGCATTATAAAAAGAATTCTAAGAAAAAGTCTGATTGAGCCAAGAGGCAAAACTTTTTTTGAAGGACGCTATCTAAAAAAACATATTATTGTAGAGCCTGCTATATCCATAGAAGATATAGAAAAATGGAAAATTAGAGATGAAGAATATTTTTCTTAACAATTACAAAACGAGAAAATATTTAAGATAAAACCAAATCTCCGAAGTTTCCGACTTCGGAGATTTTATTTCAAACAGCCTGTATCTGCAAACCACAAGAAAGAATTCAGTCTTATTTTAAAAATCAAAAAACCTTTCACAAAAGTGAAAGGTTAATGAACATAATAGAAAATAATGTTACTTACATCAATTTTCTTTCAAACAATATACCCAAATACTAAAAAAGTGTATGGATTTTGATTTTTATGAATATCATTGATGTGATTTGGATTGCAGACAGGATTTTGTGATCATATCTGCAAGAAAGATCTGGATTATGCTAACTTTACGTTAACAGCGTTTAAACCTTTATCACTTTTTTGTACATCAAAAACTACTTTATCGTTTTCACGGATTCCTCTTGAAACTAATCCTGAAGAATGTACAAAAATGTCTTTGCTTCCATCTGATGGAGAAATAAATCCGAAGCCTTTTGCTTCATTGAAAAATTTTACGGTGCCTTCTTGCATTGTAATTATTATTAAAAATTGTTGTTATTATCTTATTAATTTGATCTTGACTGCAGAAAAACCTTTTGGAGATCTTTCTTTTTCAAAAGAGACTTTATTCCCTTTCTTTATGATCTCAGTACAATCATTATTGTGGAAAAACACATTTTCTTTTGTACTGTCTTCGGTAATAAAACCGTATCCTTTTTCACTGAAAAATGTAACGATACCTGATTTTACAGTCTCTTCTTCAGGAATTGGAGCCGCTCCAAGCTGAATTTTGCTGATATCTACTTGTTCTAGAAGCTGCTCTGGAGGAGTTGAAGTCAACCTTCCATAGGCATCTACATAGACAAACATATCGCTAAGATCCTTACCTTTATTATTATTGGTTTTACGGTCTTCCCGTCTTAGCGTTTTTTCTTTGCGTTTTTGAACTTTTTTCTTAAAATTTTCTTTTTTAGAGAAAGAGTCTCCCATGTATTATTTTGATTTTAATTACTTTGTTGGTCTATATTCTTTTACTTCAGGCATTGCAAATCCTATCAGATTTTGGATATTCTTTACAGCCGGGTGTACCTCATCATCACAAACTGAAACAGCAATCCCCTTGACGATTACTCTTTCTGTTCTTCCAATTCTGTGAACGTAAGCCTGGGGAACCGGAGTTTCAGTAACATCTACGGGCTTGTTCAGCAGGCTGTCTGCAAACTTCCGAAGGGCTACCGATATTGTTGCAGAAAAGAATAAGGTCTGTCTTTTTACAGGTACCAGTTTCAAAATCTTTTTTACATCATTTACCAATCCCAGATCAAACATTCTGTCTGCGTCATCCACTACCAGTATTTCGATTTTAGAAAGGTCAATATGTCTCTGATTCACCAAATCTAAAAGTCTTCCCGGAGTTGCCACAAGAATGTCTACTCTTTTTCTCAGCGCAGCAAGCTGGCTTCCAGCTGAAACTCCTCCGAAAACAGATAGTTGTGATAATGGCAGATACTTGCTGTACAGCCTAAAGTTATCTTCTATTTTTATAGTCAGTTCTCTTGTTGGAGTGAGTATTAAAGTTCGTATTTCTTTATGATCCGGAGTATGTCTTTTCAATAACTGCAGAATAGGCATTGCAAATGCGGCCGTCTTTCCAGTTCCTGTCTGTGCACATCCTATTATATCCTTCCCTTCCAAAATAGACGGAATTGCAGCGTACTGTATCTCCGTTGGTTTAGAATATCCGGCCTCTGTAGCAGCACGGATAATGGGATTGATTAAATTTAAATTTTTAAAACTCATTATAATATTTTCCGGATTTCCGGTATTTTGTAACAAACCAACTGATGGTAGGTTTGAATTGGTGTATTATAAAGGATAAATAAAGAAAGTTATTTTCTATTCATCATTTTGCTCTTGCTTTACCTCCGCCAATGTCTATTATTTAAATAGTATCGAGGGGTCAGTAATGACGTATCATTCCTATTTGTAAAGTAGGATTTTAGTAACCTGTATTTTCCACCTATGAAATCAAGGTTAAAAATTGGGCGGCTGAAAAAGCAAAACTGAAAGAAAAAATGGTGATTTTAAACTATTACAGAATAGCAAAGGCAGAAACCTATTTTATAAATGCAATGCAAATATACAATAAAATAACCAAACAAAACCAGTTTTAATCAACTGATTATCAAAAAATTATTTGTAGCTTTCGCACGTCAATAAAATTGTTTGCACACAGCCGATGATTTAAAATCCGGAATTATGCAGTCTTCTTCTCCCCAGACACAACCCCGTACGCAAGCTTTAAGGTCAGATTCTCCTCATGTAAAGATTGCTTACTTCATTATGATCCATCATAAACCGGAAGCCTTTAAAGAAATGTTTCAGAAGATCTATACAAGAGATCAGTTCTACCTTATCCATATCGACCGGAAAGCAAAAGCAGCAACTACGGAAGAGATACAGCTCTTTCTGATACAGTTTCCCAATGTATATATTCTGGAAAGTATGAATATTATCCAGGGAGGCTTCAGCATGATCCAGGCAGAACTTAATGCGATGGAATTTCTACTTAATGTAAGCCCTGAGTGGGATTATTTTATTAATTTAAGCGGTGAAGACGCTCCTCTTAAATCTCAAAACATCATCCGTAAATTTCTTGGCGCCAATAAAGGCAGAAATTATCTTTTTTATTACGATCAGAAATTTTACAGACCGGATACCCTGAAGAGAATACAAAATCATTTCACAGAATTATCTTACAAAATATCTTCCCTTATCTATAAAAGAGAATTTATGAGAGGGGTAACTCCTTATATTGGAGGTAAATGGTTCATCTTTACAAGAGAAACCTGTGTCTTCATAACCAACAACAAAAGAGTACTGGATTTTGAAAACTATTACCTTCATACGCTTTTACCCGCTGAATCCTTCTTTCAGACCGTCCTTATGAATACTGATTTTAATGATGTCATTGTCAATGATGACAAAAGAGCAGTTATTGAAACCTTTTTTTTCAACAAGGCACAAAACATCAATCAATTTATTGATACTTTAAAATCCGGAAATTCTCTATTCATCAGAAAAATAAATAATAAAACTGATGAGAGCATCCTGAAATATATCAGTGAAAGCTATGATCTCGCTTTACCCAATATTGATGAAGTTGAACGGGAACTCAAGATCAATAACCGCCAAAGTAATTGATCTTAAAATTTATAGACAATCGCATTGATATTCATTCCAGCCCCTACAGAAGCAAATAAAACAATATCCCCTTTCTGAATCTTATGTAAATCCAATTCGTCTTTCAGAATCATTGAAAGCAGGGAAGGTATAGTAGCTACACTGCTGTTCCCCAATTTCTTGATGACCATAGGCATAATATCAGAAGGGACAGGAGTCTGGTACAATTGATAAAATCTGTTTACAATGGCCTCATCCATTTTTTCATTAGCCTGATGAATGATGATTTTATCCAGTTGATCAATAGAATATCCGCTATTATCCAGGCACTTCTTCATAGCATCCGGTACGTTGGAAAGAGCAAATTCATAGATCTTTCTTCCATCCATTTTGATATACTTCGTATCAGGGCAGTGCTCGTTATTATAAGATTTCCCAAAGAACAGATAGTCTTTTTCATTGAGTGTATGGGAAGCTGATAAATGGGATTTTATACCGGAATCATCTTTCTCATTCACTTCCAGAATAACCGCTCCGGCTCCGTCAGCATAAATCATACTGTCTCTGTCATGAATATCAACAACACGGGAAAGAGTTTCCCCACCAATCACCAAACATCGTTTAGCAATACCCGATTTAATAAATGCATTTGCCTGTATTACTCCTTCTATCCAGCCGGGGCATCCAAATAACAGAT
The DNA here is from genome assembly GCF_057799275.1 of Chryseobacterium sp. 14P4.3.2. Classification (NCBI taxonomy): domain Bacteria; kingdom Pseudomonadati; phylum Bacteroidota; class Flavobacteriia; order Flavobacteriales; family Weeksellaceae; genus Chryseobacterium; species Chryseobacterium sp. 14P4.3.2. The sequence goes on along the minus strand of NZ_JBYOKO010000015.1, from coordinate 134,982 downwards.
CATAAGCAACGCAGAAATTATTCTTGATTTTCAGAGAATGCTTTACTCTTGCAGCAAGACTGGGAACCATATCAGACTGAATAGTACCAAAACGGACATCTCCAAAATTATGGGCAAATATGATATAATCCAAAGTTTCAGGATCAATTCCTGAATCTTCAATAGCAGCCAGAGCCGCCATTAATCCAAGGTCAGAAGTAACCTGCCGGGTAGTAGCATACCGCCTTTCTTCAATACCCGTTATCTTCTGTAACTTACTGGTAATTGAAGCATTATCATCCTTTAATACACTTCCCTCAGCATTTAGAAAAATATGTTGATCAAAAAATAAATTAGTTATCGTTTCTGATGGTATATAATTACCTACCCCTATAATTTTACTTGTCATCCTTACTATGGATTTTCTAATGTTTACTATATAAATTTGTATAAATGACTGTAGTGATCAATCTATTTAAACAAAACCTCCTGCAGTTAACAAGAGGCCAATGAACATATAACTGATCTAACTTAAATGTTCATTAATAATAAATCAAGACATTGAATATAAAACAATTAATATGGTTTCATTAAATTCCTCCGTAAGAGGACAATAGAAATATAAAGTACAACCTGAGAATATAATAAATATAAGAAGTTTGTATTTTTTTTATAAATTCTATTTCTGTGGCTAAAGGTAGACTATTAAAAATTAATAATACTAAAAAAATTACTTATTTTTGATAACTTGTATTGAGTCGTGTATCACATGCATTTCCTGATGATAACTCATCTTTCCCTTTATTGTAATAAGTGCCCGATAGGATGTACGGAGCAACATTATTTTTTCTGACTGAAGTTCATTAACCCTCTATATCCCAGATGCATTTTCATAAAGTACGTGTAAAAAGTTTGCTTTATAACCATTCAAACCGGATCTTTAAAAACAAATAAAAATAAGTCCGTGGAATGGAGTGCAATGATAAAAGAACAATGTACATTTTGACAAAATTTGTTTTTTTGTCAAAAATATTTTAAATTTGCACTCAGATAATCCAGACTTATGTTTTCATCCATACAAAACGAACAGGATCAACTTTCGGAGCAGATACTTAACGCTGCTTCAGACCTGTATATGAAGTATGGTTTCAAAAAAGTAACAATGGATGATATTTCCAAAGCCATTGGTAAAAGCAGAACTTCTATTTATTACTATTATAAAAACCGTGAGGAGGTATTTCAGGCTGTACTGAATTCTCTGATAAAAGAAGTCGCTGCCGAAATTGGAAATGCAATGGACCAGCAACTGACATTAGAAGAAAAAATAAGAGCCTTCTGCCATACCAAGGTGAAAACCTCCGAAAGCAGGAAGCCTTTTTTTACAGCACTGGAGGCTGGGATGAATGCTGAAGAAAAATCAAGGTATTCTCAGGTAATAGAAGTGGTACACCAGCATCTGATGGAAGCAGAAAAGTTTATTCTTGGAAAAGCTCTGTCAGAAAGTATCAGTAAAAAAGAAACCCGTTCTCTTACTTCTGAAGAACAGGACACCGTTATTTTTATTTTACAGAGCAGCATCAGAGGAATTAAACGGGAAATGCTTCTAAAGAACAGTTTTGATGATTTGGAAACTACGGTGAACATTCTGACTTCCATGACCGTTAAATGGCTCATGTAAAATTTTTTACCATAATTTTGACATTTCTACAATATTTGTCAAATTGTTTTTTAATGAATATGAAAAAATTAAATACGATCAGTACCTTCAGAGCTTTCCAGAGTAATAATTATACTCTGTATTTCTTTGGACGTTCCGTATCACAATTTGGAACATGGATGCAGCGTACCGCTGTTGTCTGGGTAGTATACAGTATGACCCATTCTGCATTTATGCTTGGACTGTCCATCTTTGCAGAGCAGTTTCCTTCATTCTTGTTTTCTGCATTGGGCGGAGTGGCAGCGGATCGGCACAACCGGTTTAAGATTATTAATATTACGCAGATTGCCTCTTTGATTCAATCCGTTTTACTTGCCGCACTGGTAATGACTGGTCATCAAAATGTATGGTTGATTCTTGGTTTAAGTGTACTCCTCGGAGTTATCAACGCATACGATGTTCCTGCAAGACAGTCCCTGATCAATGAAGTGGTGCATGACCCCGCAGATCTGCAAAGTGCTCTTTCATTAAGTGCTGCTATGGCAAGCCTTGCCAAATTGCTGGGCCCTGCCCTTTCCGGGATTATCTTGCAACAATTTGGAGCCGGTATCTGTTTTCTTCTGAATGCAGCAAGTTTTGCAGCAGTAATGGTCTCTATTTCTATGATGAAGATGCCCAAAATGCAGCCTATCCAAAATAAAGTGAAACAAAGTGTATTAAAAGAACTTACAGAAGGTTTCAGATACATCAAAAAAGAATCTTCCATTGGCTGGGTAATTGTCATGCTGAGTGTCACTGGATTAATAGTACTTCCTTATGACACCCTTACTCCTGTATATGCAAAAGAAATATTTAACGGCGATGCCAAAACGTTCGGTTATATATCCAGTTTTATCGGTGCGGGAGCGATATTGGGGACCATTATTCTCGCTTCTTTAAAAGAGAATGTTTCCATGAGAAAAATATTGATTGGAAGTACAGTCATTCTGAGTGTAGGCCTTATTGGTTTTTCTTATACAAGCAACTTTATGCTGGCTATGTTCTTTGCAGCGGTTACAGGTTTCGGAGGCGTTGCCCAGTTTACAACCTGTAATATTATTGTTCAGTCTGAGGCTGCACCGGAAATGCGTTCCAGAGCGATCAGTATTTTATTAACGGCTATATTTGGAATGCTTCCGCTGGGAAGTCTTCTTATCGGGTTTGTTTCTGAGAAAATAGGAGCTCCCAATACGTTACTTTTGGAGGGAATTGCCGGCTTGGGTATTGCCTTCGCATTTCGGAATATTTTGATTAAGAAAAAGAAAAATGTACCGCCTGATCCCCAATTATTAGAAAAATCTGAAGAATTATTTATCAATAAAACATAATCAACAAAAAGAATAAAAATGGAAAAAACAAAGAAGGTATTATTAGTGATGGACATGCAGTCATCAATTATTAGCTTATTGCCAGATTCAACGCAATTAATTTCCGATACGGCACAAGCCATTAAAACGGCACGGGAAAAACAAATTCCGGTTATTTATGTTGTGGTGGGTTTCAGACAGGGTATGCCTGAAATCAGTAAAAACAACAAGTCCTTTTCAGCGGTAAAAGAACATATGGCCTATGTTAATATGCAAGAATGGACCGCTATCTGTCCGGATCTTTCTCCTCAGGAACAGGACATTGTGATTACCAAAAAACGCTTCAGCGCTTTCACAGGAAGTGACCTGGAAGTTGTACTCAGAGGTCTGGAGGCTGAACATCTGATATTAACAGGAATATCAACCAGCGGTGTTGTTCTTTCAACATTGAGAGAAGCTGCCGACAAAGATTACCAGCTGACCGTGATTGAAGACTGCTGTGCAGACAGTGAGCATGAAGTACATGAGCTCCTTATGAATAAAGTATTTCCTAAGCAGGCAGATGTCATTTCATTAAATCAATGGATCTCATAAAAAAATAACTGACGTTATTTCATAAAAAAACAGGAGCACATCACTCCTGTTTTTCAATTTTATTCTCTGGGTCAAATTTATTTTTATCAATCTTCCTTTATCTGAAAAGGAGCACCATTTATTAGAATGCAATCCGGATCAATTCAACTTCGCATTTGCTTTCTGAATAAAGTCGTCCCATTGCTTATTCAGGTAAGTTATCGCTTTCTTTTTTTCAGTTTCATTCATAGAAGAATAATTAACCGAATTGAAGACCAGCTTTTTAAGTGCTTTCACATCCAGCTCCCAGTATACAAAAGCTACCCAAAAATCATAGCTAAGACCTTCATATCCATAGACAGAAGGGTCGTCACTATTAATGGAACATTGTATTCCGTTGCTTAATAATACTCTAGCAGGGTGATTTCTCATATCACTCACATACCCTAAAACCTGATTACTGATGGGACTTACCTCAACCAATTTATGCTGTTTTCTGATCAGTTCCATTGTTTTTGGGAAGTAGATCAGATTGAGACCATGGCCAATCCTTTGGTTGTTCAGCAGCCCAATATCCAGAACATTTTTATTCAGAACAGAAGTACTTTCGCCTGCATGAAGGAAAAGCGGCATTTCGACCCCATACTTTCTAGTGAGCTGGTCCAGTTTTGCCCAATTCTTCTGGAAAGAATAGATACTGTTTCCGGCAGCTTCATCTGCCACAAGATCAAAACCTGAAATCATATCAGGAAATTCTTTTTTAAGTTCAAATGCTATTTCGAGCTGTTTTTCAATATTTTCAGGATCTAAAAACTTGAAACTGGAATAGATCAATTTTAAACTGAACTGAGGGTCCGACTTATGAAGCTCTTTAAGAACATCCTGCAAATCTGTGATCGAAGTCTTCAACGGATATTTTCCATGCTGGAAATCATAGAGCTCATCAAAGATAAACCGGATTTCAACATGCTGTACTTTATCCTTTACCAAATCCTGAAAGCCTTTCAGATAATATTCTTTAAAGAATGGACGGTACGGCAGCAACAGACTGATTCTTTTGAAACGTTTTTCAAACTCAATCCAATAATCCATATATGTACATAGATTATCTCGCTTCAGAATAAGAAGATTCTGTAATTCTTTCTCAAAATCAGGATTCGAAGCCAGTTTCTTGTCGAGATTGACAAATCCCTCAGGTACTTTCCCTTTTTCAAAGAAAGCCAGCTGTCCAAAAATATACTGACTATTGTCTTTTTGATCGAAAACATAACATTCGTTATATTTTCTTGCTGTTGAAATCACCCATTTCACATCGGTTATTCCACCACTGTGGGTATGCAGTAAGCCGCCTTTAGGCATCGACTGAAACACCTCAAATAACTTGCTCTTTTCTATTAGTGGTTTAATTTCATTAAAAGAACTGTTATATATAGGTATTTTTTGTTTTTCTGTTTCACTGAGAAATTGCTTCCGCATCTGCAATAATTTTTTATCCAATGTTTTTTCAGCATCAGATAGCTGCAGATCAGCATCAAAAGCAGTTTCTTCATTCTCCTTCTCGGCCAGCAGCCACTTCTGCTGGTAAGTGGACGTTTCAGCTGTTTTATTTTGGCTCCAGTATAAGGGTGATCCAAGAAGTAAAACATAGGTGATATATCTTTTCATCATAATATGAGGCGTATTTTTTAAGGTCGATTATGTTTAATCGTTTTAAAAGTAGTTCATTGAAGCAAAAAATGTGCAAAATAAACCTATTTCAAAAATATGATCATTTTTTTTAAAAAATAACTTCCCAATCAAAATAATTCCCTGGAAAAAAATTGGATACAACATTCTGACAATATGCAAAACAGCATCATTAGGTTGAATGATGCTGTTTTTACTGGGATTCAAATAATCCGGTTTATCATATTCTTTACTGATGAAAAGAATTTCTAAATTCCAATGGGGACAGACTGGTTTTATTTTTAAAAAGTTTTGTAAATGACTGCGGATACTCAAAACCTAATCCATAAGCAATTTCACTGATCGACAAATCTGTTGTAGAAAGTCTTTCTTTGGCTTTTTCAATTAATTTATCATGAATAAACTGCTGGGTACTCTGCCCGGCAATTGCAGTAAGCAGCCGGCTTAAATAGTTGGGAGACACATGTAGCTCATCTGCAACATACTGTACCGAGGGCAATTTCTTTAAAATAAGATCATCATCTTTAAAATAAGTAGTCAGTAAATCTTCAAGACGGTTCAGTATTTTATGATGTGGAATTTTTCTTGTGATAAACTGCCGTTCGTAAAATCTTTCTGAATAGTTAAGCAATGTATCAAGACAGGAAATAATAATATTCTGACTGAATTTATCAATATTAGCATGATACTCCTGTTGAATATTTTCTATAATTCCATTGATGGTATGTTCTTCCTTTTTTGATAGAAACAAAGCTTCATTCACGGAATAGCCAAAAAAATCATATTTCTTAATGCTTTTCGCAAGAGGGCTGTTCCAAAAAAAATCTGGATGTATGAGCAGCATCCAACCGGATTGTTCCAGCTGAGAACCCGAAGTTCCTTCAATTCTGAAAACCTGATGAGGAGCAATGAAAAACATCGTTCCCTCATCGAAATCATATTGCTGCTGACCATATTTTAATTTTCCATTGATTCCTATTTTTAAAGAAATCATATAAAAATCAAACACCCAGTTAACATCACCAATATCATCAGGTCTTTGCACCGTACTATAGTCAATAACACTAATCAGAGGATGTTCAGGATATGGGAGTCCTCTTGAACGGTGAAATTCAGTGATGCTTTTTAATCTTTTTGTACCCCTTTGTTCCATAACTATAAAGTTACAAATTGTTCTCCATTAATTGATATTTCCTGGAAACCCTGCCTATCTGTTTGTATAAAAAGCGGCAAACTCCTTAGCAAAATCAGTAAGTTTTACTCTACCCAAAACAGGAGTATGCTGATTATAGTCTTCATACAGTAATCCGGTTCTCTGACTTGCCTGAGTTTCTACAAAACCTTTTGCAACCTGCTCATTGAAGCCGATCTCAAGCCAGTTTTTCAGTAATTCATCATCTGAAACAACCTTCCATTGAAGACCCTCCTGCCCTATTGATTCCCCCAGAACCTTTGCGATTTCATTGGGTGAAACCTCATCACTGGCTACGTAACGTACAGACCTTCCTTCAAATGGTTTTTCAAATTCCTCCGCTACCACTTCGGCAATATCCAATGGTGAAACCCAGGGCTCTTTTTTATCACCACCCCAATTGGAGATAATAGCTCCTTTATTTTTTATAGTATCAACGAATGAAAACATATTGAAATAAATGCCGACAGGGCGAATAAATTTGATGGACACCTCTTCCGGAAGCTGCTTCAGAATCTGTTCTACATGATGATGGAAGACTATAATACCCGTTCCTTTATCCGTATGCGCACCAATACTGCTGAGGTGGATGATATTTTTTATTCCCGAACGCTCAACCGCTGTTTTGTAATTCTCACCAATTTTACTGATCGCTCCGATAAAATCGATATTCTTATCAAACAGATCCCCTGCGGCTTCCATAGTTTCCATCAAATAAACGATATCTGCACCTGTGAATGTTTCTGTAAGAAAATCAACATCAAACATGCTGCCTATCGAGGCTTTTGCTCCAAATGCTTCAATAGCAGCCCGCCGATCTTCATTACTGCTGATCACCGTTACCGAATGTCCTTTATGTACAAGTTCTTGTGTAAGTGGTTTCCCTATGTTCCCAATGGAACCTGTTAAAACAATATTCATTTCTTTATTTTTTGTTGATGTAAAATTCCGAAATACTTGTACAGCATAAGTAGCCGGATCTATCCTCCATTTAACCAAAAACAGCAAGTTTTAGATATTGGGTTTATAAAATAAATAAAAAGTCTACAAAAACAATAGACTTTAATTGTTAAATTTTATTTCCTGCCTAAAATGATTCTTTATAAAATTTTATTACAATTTTAAAACAAACATAAAATACTAATAATCAATTATTTAAAAATGCTAGCAATCATTAAATCCAATTACCCTACTGAAACAGTAGACTTATATGATATATCTCATACATCCTGCTAATAAGGTTTTATGATTTATTAAATACTTTTGACACAGTTAAAAAAAACATAAATTTTATTCTCATGAATAAGAACTACTTTGATTCTTACCTATGCAACACCATGGCTGAAAAACCTGCTCAACAAAAGCGTTGTGCAGAATATGCCTTTTCACAGCACAACATTACTTCTCAGAATATGTGTTTTGATATGATGTGCAAAATGATGATGATGTTATAACCTTTCGAAGAAATACATCCATTACTGTAGGAATTAAAGCCGCTTAACGCAAGGCCTATTTTATCCGGGTATACCTCCTGTAAATTTTAACATGTTGTCTCTCATACATCCTCCCTGAAAAAGGAGGCAGGGACTTCCTGTTTCTTAATCAGCAGGATCAGCAGTAATACACAATTCAACTTTAAACCTAGATTAATATAATGAAAAAGAAACAATGCAAACTTGGTGTATTGGCTTTACTCCTATTCGCGGAATACGGCTTTGCACAAAGTAAAGACAGCCTTTCCAGGGAAACCTCTATAAAAGAAGTAGTGGTGGTCGCCTTTGGAAAGCAGAAAAAAGAAGAAATAACCGGATCGGTACAATCATTAAAAGCCAAAGACCTGTCCAGCCTTCAAAACGGAAATATCCTTCAGGGAATTGGAGGAAAAGTAGCCGGAGTACAGGTGATTTCTTCGGGACAGCCTGGCTCGCAGCCCATCATCAGAATGAGAGGAATAGGCTCTATCAATGCCTCAAGTGATCCTCTAATTGTATTGGACGGGATTCCCTACAGCGGAAATCTAAACAGTATTGCTGCATCCGATATTGAAAGTATTTCTTTCCTTGAAGATGCTTCTTCCAACGCTTTATACGGTTCCCGCGGAGCGAATGGGGTAATTATTGTGAATACCAAAAGAGGGAAAAACAAAGGGCTGAGTGTGGAAGCTGATATAAGAACTGGAGTAAACTTCAGATCTATCGATGATTACTCCGTTTATACCTCTCCACAGGACTATTATACTGCCTACTACAACAGAGCCAGAATAGGCGAAGTGGCAAGATTGACACAACCGGGAGCTATACCTTCCGGAACATCTCCTCATGAGGAGGGAATTTCTGCCTTGGGAAAACTTGGTTATAATGCTTATAATATCCCGTTTAGCAACCTTATCGGGAAAGACGGTTCTTTCAATCCGGATGCTCAGCTACTGTATCAGGACAATTGGAAAAAACTTCTTTTCAAGCCTGCATTAAGGAGAGAAGCTACGGTGGGAATTAATGCTAATGGTGACCAGGTAAAGTCATACACGTCTCTTAATTACCTCGACGATAAAGGATATCTTATCTCTTCCGGATTTGAAAGGTTTGGAATCAGATCGAACGTTGACTACTCTATCACGTCAAAATTAAAATTGACTAGTGCGCTCTCCTATACTTATAGTAAGCAGGACTTTGGAGAAACGGGAGGGTTTTCCAATCCTTTCCAGTTTGCCAGAAATATAGCTCCTTTTTATCCGGTTTATCTGAGAGATGACAATTACCAAAGGCTGTATGATAATCACGGAAATGCATTGTATGATTATGGTGATGGGCAGGGACCTAACGGATCAACAAGATCTTATGCCGTTTTTGAAAATCCCGTGGGAAACCTTCAAAAGGATAAATCTCAGACTACAAGTAATATCACCAATATTAACCTTGGCTTAAATTATGAAATTATAAAAGGGCTGGATTTCACATACAATTTCGGAGCTTATCTGGAAAATGTAAAAAACCTTCAGTTTGGAAATACAGAAGGGGGAACTTCCTCTTCTGTGGGGGGCACCATTTCACAGGGCTCTTCATTCAGATATACATTGAACCATCAGCAATTGCTTACGTATCAGAAGAAACTGGCTAAGCATAATTTCAATATTCTTGTTGGTCATGAATTAAATAAAATAAAAAACGAAGGCTTCTCCGGATCAAAGCAGCAGCTTCTATTACCGAATTCAACATCTTTTGATAATGCAGTAAAAATAACGGATTTATCCGGAAACGGGTATGAATATGCTGTAGAAGGTTATTTCTCAAGATTACTCTATAATTATGACGGAAAATATTTCTTTAATGCCAATATTCGTAGAGATGGATCTTCTGTATTTTCTCCGGAAAGCAGATGGGGAAATTTTTATGGACTGGGATTAGCATGGAATGTAGCGAAAGAGGAATTTCTTAAAGATAATAGTGTAATCAATTCTTTGAAATTAAAGGCTTCTTACGGACAGCAGGGAAATGACAACATCCTACTTGACGGGTCTAACAGAGATTATTATGCGTATCAGGACATCTATGGAATCAACAATTTCGGTGATGGCAAACCGGTTTTATCGCTGAGAAAACAAGGAAATAAAGATTTAAAGTGGGAAACATCGAAAAACCTGAATGCAGGATTTGAAATTTCCCTTTTAAATAACAGAATAAACTTAAATGCCGACTATTTTGAACGAAAGGTCTCGGATATGATTTATACTCTTCCACTTCCTCCTTCTAATGCAGGTTCTTATGTAAAGTATGGAAATATTGGGGATATGACTAACCGGGGAGTTCAGGCTAATATTAATGTAGATATTCTCCGCAATGAGCAGATTCAGTGGAGTTTCTACGCAAATGCAACACATTATAAAAATAAAATTACCAGATTACCAGCCGAACAAAGAAATACGGGTCTTGTTAGCGGGCTGTTTATCCTCACCGAGGGAGGGGACCGATATACTTATTATTTAAAAGAATTTGCTGGGGTAAACCCTCAGAACGGAGATGCCTTGTGGTACCGTACCACAATCAATCCGGCAACCCAAAAGGAAGAAAAAACCATTACCAATAATTATAAGGAAGCTACGGATTACAATACCGGAAAATCAGCTATTCCAAAGGTTTATGGTGGATTTGGAACGGATGTTACTTATAAGAGATTTAATGTGTCTGTTAATTTTGCCTATCAGTTTGGCGGCTATGGTTATGATGATATTTACAGAAGCTTATTCCATTCTGACACTTACGGCTCCAACTATTCTACGGATTTGAATAAGACGTGGACTCCGGAGAATCCAAATGCAGCTTTACCAAGAGTGGACCTTACTTCTACCAATCAAAATGGCAACTCAACGCTTTATCTTATCAAATCAGATTATATAAGTCTTCAGGATGTAACCTTCTCTTATCAGCTGCCCGAAAGCTTTTCGCAGCAGGCAGGTTTATCGGGCTTAAAAATATATGTTTCCGGAAACAACCTTTATCTATGGTCCAAAAGAAAGGGCTATGATCCACGGACTTCTTTAACCGGAGTATCAGATCCATACAGATATTCTCTATTATCAAGCGTTTCTGTAGGTTTCAAATTAACATTTTAAAAGAGTACAATGAAAAAAATAAAATATTTTATAGCAGCTATAGCTATCGGCATCATTACCCAGAGCTGTGCCAGTGATCTGAATACACTTCCAGAAGGAGATATATCGGGTGAACAGCTGAATGATGATCAGTCCAAGCCTGAAAAAATTCTCGGTGGGATTTACCTGGATCTTCGCAGCAACGGAGCCGGAGGAACTACTTCTCACTCAGATTTTGGGATAATGGCTGTAAAGGCAGGAGCTGATCTGATGTCTAATGATGTAATACAGTCTACGAACCAGCATTTGGGAATGTTTTACAATTATGAAGCAACCAATGCCAGTAACTCTGCTTCAGAGATTGTATGGACTACTTTTTATGCAAGAATATTTATGATCAACAAACTCCTTGATGATCTGCAGCAAGATACAAGTACAAAAAACAGAGCGATCAAAGGGCAGCTTCTTGCACTGAGGGCTTATTCTTATTTCTATCTCGTTCGGTTTTATGCCAATGATTATAAAGGACATCAGTCTGACCCCGGATTACCTTTGGTTCTTACCGCCAGCAATCCAAGTCAGGGGCTTCCCAGATCTACGGTATCAGAAGTTTACACACAGATATCCAGAGATATTGAAGAGTCTGTTGTGCTTCTGGATAGCTATGCGCGCCCATCCAGAGCCCAGATCGATCAGAGAACAGCTAAAGCAATCGCTGCTGAGGTCTTTTTGCAGACAGGAGATTATGTGAAAGCCGTAAAGTATGCTGAGGAAAGCAGACAGGGTATCGCTCTGATGACTGAAAATGAATACACCACTACAGGGTTTTCCAATATCAACAATCCTGAGGTAATATGGGGATTCCATAATACGATTTCGACAATGAGTATCGGAAATTATTATGCATCTTTCTTTTCTATGTTTGATAATACCAATGAAGGGTATGCCGGAGCTGCACAAATCCGTAAGCTGATCGACAAGCGTCTTTACGAAGCGATTCCGGAAACAGATTATCGTAAAAAGGTTTTCAATGGCAGTCAGAATGCCCAGTATACTTTTAACGCAAAAACAAAGAACTATCCTCCCTATGTGAGCTGGAAGTTTAAGGATCCTACTCTTTTTGAAGGTGATTATATCTATATCCGAGCATCTTCCCTTTATTATATAGAAGCTGAAGCGCTTGCCAGACAGGGAAGAGAGGCTGAAGCCAGGCAGGTATTGTTCGAAATCACCGCTAAAAGGGATAAAAACTACTTATTATCTTCAAAAACCGGCAATGAACTCATCAATGAAATTATCCTGCAGAAAAGAATAGAGCTTTGGGGAGAAGGATACGCCTGGTTTGATATGAAAAGATTAAACATTCCATTGGAAAGAGTTTACACAGGGACCAATCATACTTTTGGAAGATTTAACCTTACTCCGGATAAATTCAAATTCCAGATTCCTAATAAAGAAATTAATAATAACCCACAAATCAAACAGAATGACTAGATAAAGAAAAACCTTCGCTGAAAAGCACGACAATTTTAATATATTTTGATAACGAGGCTGTCCCGGAAATGAGACAGCCTCGTTTGTGATTTATCAATGAGCTTCTGTTTAAACCACTCCATCTACCCGTTGAAATTAAGCTCGATCAGCTTTTTAATCAAACTTAATAAACATCTGATTAAAATTCAATGTCATCTTACTGAATTGGCGGATCACATCCTGACCGATGTTTCCATAAACAGTTTTCTCGTTGATTTTAGTTGTTAACAGATTGATATTTTTCAGAGGAATTTCTTTCCCTAATATATGAAAGGTATAATTCACCTTAAATCCCGGATATTCAATTTTTCCGCCTGCCCCTCCCATAGTGACTGCCCCGAGCCTGTACTTCATATCTATTTTCTTTTTATTTTCCTGATAAAAGGGAGCATACAGGATTGTATAGTCTGAACCTGTATCAAAGCTGAAATGTCGCCCATCCATGAAAATAAGAGGAGTTAACCCATCCATTGCCATATTGGACGGGCTGTTTATTTTTGTTTCTGTATTGGGTACTATAAAATAATCGTCCTGCGTTAATTGTACTTCTCTTAAAGCCTCAATCACAGGAAATCCAAGAACGCCATTGATCTGATAATTAATTTGCGGAAAGCTGAGTGCATCATCTGCGAATACAAGAAATACCACATTTTCCGCTATTATATTTCCAAAAGTCATTTTTTCACAAACGGCAAGATCTGCTTTGACGGCAATACCAGTAATGGCATCTACTTCGATATCAGCAGGAATCACATTTATCTTCAGGCGGCTGGCCGTACTGGCAGAAATAGTGGAAATATTGGCTCCCGTATCAAAAATAAAGTTCATGGAATCTTCTGCAACCTTTACTTTAAGGTTTTTTAAGCCTGCAACATCCTTTACCATTTTCAGGCGGGCACCCCCATTCAGGGTAATTTTTTGAGGAGGCTTATTTTCCAGAACGGTCCAGATTTTCAGATTGTTTTTCAGGTCTTTTCTTTCTTCATCTGTAAGCAGATAGTCATATTTTTGAAGGGTCGTCTGCACTGCCCTTTTCGCTTCTGAATAGTTATATTGCTTCATGCTGTTATCTTCCCGGATACGCCATAATTTAAACATCAGTGAGTCAGGAATGCTGGTTTTCAAAGTGAGCAATTGTGAAATTTTCTGATTAGATTCTTCAGGCTTATTAAATGCATTATCAAGAACTGCTTCCATAAAGTACTGATATGCTATCGGTAACTCTTTCTTATTTCCTGCAAACAGATCCCTTGCTTTGAAAAAATTCTTTACTTTCACCTGCTTATACATCACATTAAATGCTGAACTATGGCTCTGTGCAAAACCAACAGCTGATATGCACAGTAGAACCAATATCAATACTGTCCTCAGAAATGGTTCTGATCTTAAAAATGTTTTCCTTTTTTGGATATTACTATTGAAATCTTTCATCGTGAGTGTATTCGTTCTTTAAAGTTTGAACCTATTGTTCTATCGGCTAATTTATTAAATATCATTAAACTATGATTTTAAAAACAAATCGATTCTTTATTCTTATGAAAAATAACGGAACTACAGGCGTCGCTTTCTTTTTATTTCAATAGAAATCATTTAAAAACAGGAGGAGATAGCCGGCATACTTCATCAAACAAGTGTTGGAAAAACTTATATTTGGGAAACTAAAAAACATTCGAAATAACCACTCACCAAATGACAAAGAAAATTATTTTCACACTACTCATCACACTTTCAAGCCTGCCCTTTTTTTCTCAGAAAAATAAACGTCCGGAACTAACAAAAACAATTGAGACTATTCTCTCAAACAAGAAAGCAGATGTGGGGGTATCAATTATTGGTATTTCCAACAGGGATATCACACAAATCAATGGCAGCAAATCCTACCCTATGCTGAGTACAGTGAAGTTTCCGATTGCACTGGCAGTTCTGCACAAAATAGAGAAAGGCGAACTTTCTATGCAACAAAAATTATTGATCAAAAAAGAAGAACTTCTGGAAGATACCTGGAGTCCGTTCAAAGAAAAATATCCTGACGGAAATATAGAAATCACACTGGAAGAGGCCTTGAAATGGATCGTTTCCTACAGTGATAATAATTTAACAGATATTCTGCTAAGACTGATTGGCGGGCCTCAGTATGTTCAACAGTTCATTGACAGTAAAAATATGGTCATTAAGAATGATGAAGAGGCTATGCATAAAAACTGGGAGTCTCAGTTTATCAATACGATTACCCCTAATGAATCCATCCGTTTACTGCAGGAATTTTATAACGGAAAAATCGTAAACAAAGAGCATTCTCAATGGCTTTATACTGCTATGCTCAATAACACAGCAGGGATGAAAAGGCTTAAAGGCAAACTTCCGAAAGAGATGAAAGTAGCTCACAGAACAGGAACTTCCTTTACTAATGATGCCGGAATGACAGGCGCAGTGAATGATTTTGGAATTATTGAACTTTCATACAACAGGAGAATATATGTTGCCGTTTTCGTTCATAATACCTACGAAAAATTTGAAAATGCAGAAGCTATTATTGCCGAAATTGCTAAAGCGGCCTATGACTATTACAATAAAAAATAAACTATGATTAAAAAAAAATTATTCTTCACAGTTACACTTTCCGTTTTACTGTCTACAGCTGTCAATGCACAAAAGAAAGACACTTATACCCGCAAGATCGATAGTATTATCACTGCTTCTTTTCCTTTAAAATTCAACGGAGTTGTTCTGGTTTCTCAAAAAGGGAAAATAAAATATATGAAATCCAATGGCTACAGGGATTTTAAAAAAAAGATACCTTTGAAAACAGATGATCAGTTTGAAATCATGTCAAACTCAAAGCAGATTACTGCCGTTTTGGTTTTACAGGCTGCAGAGCGGGGAAAACTGGATCTCCATACGCCCATAAAGAAATATCTGCCGTCTCTTAACCAGTCATGGGCAGACTCCGTTACGGTGCATCATCTCCTCAACCATACTCATGGTATTTCAGACATTCACAAACCTGCAGCTTTCAAAGCGGGTTCACAATTCAAGTACGGAAACCTTTCTTATATGCTTTTAGGGGATATTCTTAAAAATACAACCGGGAAAAGTTTTAAAGAACTGGCAGGTTTACTTTTCAAAAAATTAGACATGAACAGCACATTTATTTATAACAGCAGAAATAGTCAATCTCTAGTTCCTGGCTATAAAAGTGAGAATAACCATTTTGAAAAAGTAAAAGAAACATTCTTAAATGATGATCTTGCACCTGCGGCAGGTGTAATTTCTACCGTACAGGACCTTGTAAAATGGGATGAGGCACTTTTTAAAGGAAAGCTTCTTTCCCCGGAATTTCAGAAACAGATGCTCACTCCTTCCACTACCTCTCAGCACAATGTTTTCGGGAAAGAAAATATGGGATTTGGGTACAATGTGAGAATCATCAAAGAAGCAGGTCTCACTTATTATGGAGTTACCGGACTTGGCGATGGCTTTACCAGTCTGAATGTCTACTTCCCTTTACAGATACAGCTTT
Organism: Chryseobacterium sp. 14P4.3.2; assembly: GCF_057799275.1. NCBI lineage: Bacteria > Pseudomonadati > Bacteroidota > Flavobacteriia > Flavobacteriales > Weeksellaceae > Chryseobacterium > Chryseobacterium sp. 14P4.3.2. The sequence goes on along the minus strand of NZ_JBYOKO010000015.1, from coordinate 118,908 downwards.
GATCATTCTTGAAAACCAAATGCCGGAAAACAGGGAAAACTGGAGTTTTCAGGAAGCAGCAATCAAAAATGTGGTATTGAAAAGCATTACTTCGAAATAATAACTTTTAATAAACATCATAAAGAGACAGCCTCTATTTCTGAAGCTGTCTCTGTTATTATTTCAGGGTACGATATGATTTTCCCACAGATTAAAAAGGATTTTTATCTCTATCTTAGAATTTTATTTAAAACTGCGGGTGCAATACTTTTTGTTATTGATCCTGCTTATTCTTTGCCGTGAGTATTTTAGTCTTAATTCGGGAAAAAGGCTTTTCAATCAGAAATCTGTAGAATAGCCCCCCTGAAAAACAAGCCACCAGACAAATGATAATGCATACGTTATCTGAAGTTTGAATATCACGCTGATCCAATATTTTCTGCACAATATGAATAATTCCTTTATGAGAAAGATAAACAGCATAAGATAAAGCTGCTAACTGTGCCGTGATATAAGACTCTGACCGATATAGAAATGATGATTTGGAAACAGCAGACATTACAATAATTCCATAACTTACTGCTACCATTGTAAATCCAATTATAGATGCTCCTTTTGAAGCCTGGTCATTGCACACCCAAAATGATGTGCATAACAACAATAGTCCCAAAAAGAAAAATTGGTTTCCGTTATTATGAACGATTCTTTTAAATACTGATGAATATTGCATTAAGTAGCCAATTAATACTCCTACTCCAAGCCCATCCAGCCTGGTATGAGTGGGATAATAAATCTTCATATACCATAAACGCCAAAAATCCAGCGAACCATTTTCTGCGGGAGCAATATATTCATTCCATATGATGAATCTTGAAATCATTGAAAAAATAATTGCTGATATGATCAAAACAGTAAGGTACTTAAGTAAACCGGTTCTCGCCAGAATAAGAAGAACCACAGGAAGAGCAAGATAAAACTGTTCTTCAATACACAATGACCAAGCATGAGAGAAAGTCCCCTTATCAATGACGTTTAATCCATAGTTCTGCGTAAAAGTCACAAATTTCCATACAGAAGACAGGGCCTCCTTTTCCCTGAAAAAAGGAAATGTAAAATACAGGAAAAGCGTAAAAAAATAAGCCGGAATAATTCTAAAAAAACGCTTTATATAAAACGTTTTTAAATGAAGTTTTCCCTTTTTTTCAATTTCTTTAAATAACTGACCGGAGATCAGGAAACCGCTTAAAACAAAAAAAAGGTCAACCCCTGTCCATCCGAATTTCCCAACATTATTAATCCATAAAGGATGATTAAATGCCCTGTAATGGTACATTAATACCAATAAAATAGCGGCAGTTCTCAGGTGGTCCAATCCATAAAGTCTTTCTGAACGATCTGTTATCATATTTTTTCCTGCAAATATTGTCTATTTACATCCCATTTTCCACCTCACGATCCGGAAAGTACATGATAAGGTGCCAACTGTAAAAAAGACTGCCTGCATACATAATAATGCTGTCTGCCTTGATTTCATTACCTTTCACAGAAGTTTTATATATTGTATTCTAAGTTTTTATATTTTTGATCATCATGAAAACCGGACAAGAAACTCACATCAGACAATATCTATATTTTCAGTTATTATTCTGGCCTGCTTTATTTCTATTCGGGGTCGGAAGAACGTATGGTGAGTATAGTGACGGGAGTGTCAGGGAAATGGCAATTTATAATTTCTGCCACTGGATTTTTCAGATTATAGGGGCCAACTTTATTTACTATGTCCTTATTCGTCATTTTCTGGATCGCAAAAAGTATATTGAGTTTACGCTCTCTCTTATTGCCAGTCTGTACCTTTTTTCGGTTATCAACAGAATCTTTATTGTTCATATAGCCGAACCTTTTTTCATCAATGAACAGAAAGACAGCTTTATCAGTATTGTAACAGATATCAGGTATCTTTTATTTCATTACACATTTCCCATTATCAGCGGGGCATTTATATTTATTTCTATCATGTTTATTATCCGTTATAAAGATGAAAAAGAACGTACTATCAGATTGCTGAAAGAGAAAACTGAACTTGAATTAAAGTCGCTGAAGTCACAGCTCCATCCTCACTTTCTGTTCAACACCCTGAATAATATTTATTCACTGTCACTAAGCCATTCTGATAAAACTTCACAGTCTATCAGCCAGCTTTCCGATATTTTGGACTATATTCTGTATAAAGGTCAGAAAAAATGGGTTCCCATTTCTGACGAACTGGCGATTATTGATCATTATATAGCATTGGAAAGTCTCCGGTATCATGACGAAAGATTGAAAATAAGCAGACAGATAACACTCCATTCTTCCAATACCGTACCTCCCCTTCTTTATCTTACTCTAGTAGAAAATGCGTTTAAACACGGTGCAGGAAAAAGCTCAGAACCTACCGAAATAAAGATCGAAGTAGAAACGAATGAAAAATATTCTGTTTTTAAAATTGAAAACAATGATACCGGAACTCAGAATACCAATGAAAAAGGAATCGGACTTCAAAATATAAAAAAACAGTTGCAGCATCATTATCTGGAAAATTTTGAGTTCAATATCTCCCACAAAAACCATATTTTTAAGGTTGAAATAATCACTCCTTCACAACATGATTAACTGCATTATTGTAGACGACGAGCCACTGGCGGCATCATTACTGGAAAATCATATTTCCAAAATTGATAGTTTAAAACTGATTGGAAAAGCAACAAATGCATTGGAAGCTTATAAAGTTCTTCAAAACCAGGCAGTGGAACTTATGTTTCTGGATATTCAGATGCCTCATCTCAACGGAATCGATTTTCTAAAATCTCTACCTCAGAAACCAAGAACTATTTTCACCACCGCTTATCGTGATTTTGCAATTGAAGGTTTTGAGCTCGAAGCTGTAGATTATCTTTTGAAACCCATCACTTTTGAACGCTTCTTCAGATCGGTAGAACGTATACTGAGAAATACATCTGATGTGAAAGATGATTTTATGATCATTAAAACTGAAGGAATCCACAAGAAACTTTCTCTTTCAGAAATCGTTTATTTTGAAAGTCAGGGAAACGATGTGAAAATAGTTCTGGCTAATCAGGAAAGCATTATATCTAAAAGTAAGTTAGCGAATCTCGAAGCAGCACTTTCAGACAAGGGATTTGTAAGAGTTCACAGGTCTTTCATCATCAATACGGAGTGTGTCACCGCTTTCAGTACTCATGAAATATTTCTCGGACGATATGAAATTCCTGTCGGACGAAGTTATAAAAAAGAATATGATTCTTTTACCTCTGTTATTTTAAAGAATAAACTTCTATAAAACTGTATACAAACCATTTAACAATAAAATAATCCTGCAACCAATTTCAAGACTATTATTTTTAATATTTATTTTTAACATTTCTTAATATCACTTCTCTGTGAGTGATATTGAGATCTGTTTTTCAACGCATTACAGCGCATTAATTTTTTTAATTTTCTACGGTCATTTTCTAAAGAACATTTTACAAAAATGAAATAATCAAATGATTTACAATCCGTTGCAACAGCAGTAAAGTACATGATGTTAGCTGATACTCTCTTATAAATATTAAAAAAAAATGCTATTTTTGCCACAACGAATAAAATTGCTTTTTAGCATTTTTATTAGTAAGTTTATGTGCACCAAATTTATAAAACATTAAAATTCATTCCATGAGAAAAATAATTCTACTTATTACATGTATGTTCAGTATTTCAGTTTTCTCGCAGATTAAAGTCTTGAAAAATGAAAGTTTGGTGGAAATCGGTAAAGATAATTCTGTTGGTTTATATAAAAAGGAAGACAAATTTACTATCAATTACCAGGATCTGAATACCAGTAACCTGAATACGATCAGATCTTTTTCATTTCAAAATCTGAATGGAGATGTATCTGGACTTTATAAGCTAATTATGGATGGCTTTATATCTGTTCCTGATGAAAATATAGTCCTGGAACTTCCTAATGATATTATTGAACTTCACTACGAGAAAAACTACGGCCAGCAAACGGTACAGTTTATCCAGATCATTAATAAAAACCGAAAATATGTTGGTAAATCACAGTTTTTAAACCAAAAACAGGTTGACAAATTATTCGGAAAAACAAACGGAAAATCGGCATTGTATGATAAGCCGGCCGCCATTAATCATAATGTACCCGCCAAATCAGGCTCTAATACTTCCTCTGGTAGTAATTCAGGATCCGGTGTTGGAAATGGAAAAAAATCAAGAAAATAATTATAATTTATAAATATTACGAAACTCATTCCAGCGGATGAGTTTTTTTATTTTATTTTTGCAGAAAGACATTAAAAATTATGCCGCTTCAGATAATCAATCTAACCAAAAAATTTGGTGAACAAACTGCTCTTGACACCATCAACATATCTATTGATAAAAATGAAATCATCGGTCTTCTGGGCCCAAACGGAGCCGGAAAATCTACCCTGATGAAATCCATTGTAGGAGCGTTGAAAATTGATCAGGGAGAAATCATCTTTAACGGTTTAAATATTTCCGATCATGAGATTGAAAGCAAGAAGAAAATTGGATTTCTTCCCGAAAACAATCCATTGTATCTGGAAATGTATATAAAAGAATACCTTCAGTTTGTAGCTAATATTCACAAAATCTCAGAATCCAGAGTAGATGAGGTGATTGAACTGGTAGGAATCACTCCTGAAAAATCAAAGAAAATCGGTCAGCTTTCCAAAGGATATAAACAGCGTGTAGGATTGGCACAGGCCATTATTCATGAACCAGACCTTTTGATTCTGGATGAACCTACCAATGGGCTGGATCCCAATCAGATTATAGAAATCAGAAATGTGATCAAAGAAATTGGCCAGCAAAAAACGGTTTTATTATCTACTCACATTATGCAGGAAGTGGAAGCGCTTTGCTCAAGGGTTATTCTTATTCATCAGGGAAATATTCTTCAGGACTGCCCTATTGATGAATTTAAGGGAAGGTTTGAAAGCCTGGAAGAGGCTTTTGCAAGCTATACAGCTGGTACAAAATAAAAAGTTTTACACAGAATAACAAAGAAATGGTTTTCTATACCCTTTGTTATTCTTTTTTAATATTTTATAAAAGACCTTCGAAATCTGTTGAATCAGCGATAACCCGGAACACCTATAATCTCAATAAATTGAATATAAGTCAGTTAAAGCACTGATTTTATAATGGCTCCATATTTGATTAGCTTTCAATGTTAAACCAATAACCGATTAATATGATCAAGCATCTTTTATTAGGAACCTTCTGCTTAGCTCAGTTTTCTTTAGCATATGCCAAAGAAGTTCCGCATGATTCAACACCGGACCGTTTTATTACTTCTTCTACTTTTCAAAAAGTACCAAAGACCGTAATTATTAAAACCAAAAAGTTCAAGATACGAATTGATAAGCAGCCCAACGGAAAATACCTTTACCAGGCCTGGAATGCCAATGCCAATATCACCAGCAAACCAAGCATGATCATAGGTGACGGAGAACTGATCCCGGACGGGTCAGGAGGTAATTATTATTTCTCTTTCAGTAATGAAGGTCATACATACCAGATCTGGAGAAATTATCTGACAGATTCTGCGAAGAAAGCACCATACACATTAGTTGTAAGCGATGTTAACGATAACGAAATTGTACGTCAGGACGGATATGTGGTTAAAAAATAGAATATAATAATACCCACCAACCGTATCAAAAATCTTTCAGTAAACTGATTGTAATAAAGAATAGAATCCTGTATTGATACAGGATTTTTTTATGTTCCGGCTTGTTTTAATTCTGTAAGGAAACCACTGCCTTCATAACTTTCATCCGCAGCTTTGTAACCGATATTAAAAATCTGTTCCAAACGGTCTTTTCCCCGTTCAAAAGTTCCGTAAGTAGATAATTCCTGAGAGGAAATAAACCAGTCACAATAATCAAACTTCACTTTTTCAATCCTGTAGGAAAGAAGGTCGTAAGAACGGGAAACAATGGCTTTGATTGAGTTCAGGTCTTTAATCTTTGCATCATTGGGAGGGGAAACAAATACCCCAATCAGCTTATCACAGGTCTCTCTGATAATATCGGCAGGGAAATTATTCAGGACTCCCCCATCACAGTACATTTCATCTCCTATAATATAAGGAGTTGTGATACCGGGAATAGAGCAAGAAGCAATAATAGCATCTACAATTTCGAAATCTTTATCGAAAATCTTCTGAGTCCCCGAAACCAGTTCTGTGGCTACAATTTTCACTTCAATATCCAGATCTCCCAGTTTCATATCATGAAAAATAGGTTTTAGATAGTTTCTGAAAATGATGGAAGATACCAGCCCCGGCTGGTTAAATGCAAAATGTTTCCAGTTGAAAAAATAAACCGAATTGAAAAAATCAAGGATTTCTTCCGGAGTCTTTCCGATGGCATGAAGGCATCCTACAATAGATCCTGCACTGCAACAAGAAAGGATATCTACGGCTACTCCTTTTTCATTCAAGAATTTTAATACTCCTGCATGGGCGATTCCTTTGGTACCACCTCCTGATAAAACAAGTCCGACTTTCTCAAAATTCATAGAATAAATGTAAGAAAACAAGACGATATAATCGGATTATTTTTTCTAAATACGCTGATTTTACATTATTTTTAACATAAATAAATTTATCATTAAATATGAAGAGTGGATTTACAAGAACTAAAAAAAACCACAGGTAGAATATGTGGTTTATATGTAATTAAATTTTATCAATCTTAGCATCATATAGCTGTAGAAGATTGATACAATCTTTCTCTGTTTTTGCTGATTCAAGTTTTTCAATCAAATCAGGATAGTCCTTAAATATCTTTTTAAAAACACTTTTAGACAGGTCAGTAAAACCATAAATCTTTTTTTTACTTTTATCAATAACATGCTCTCTGATTTCAAGACCGATACTAAGAGCCGAGTTATAAAAACTTCTATACCAATTTATATTATTTCCTTCATATATTATTTCAACTAAACCTTGATCTTTTGGCAGTTTATCTGAAGAAGCATAATATTCATGATTTATATTATTCTCGTCAGTAATTTTGATGTATTTTACATCACTTGGTTGTATCCAGGTCTCATTTCCGGCATTATCACGTATTTTCATTTTGAATACAATGGTAGCAAAAGAATACTTTTTGTTTGTAAACTTACCTATATTCCTGACTTTAGCTTTTATTGTATCACTTGAGCTTTTCAGGATATATTTTACCGGAAAATATCCTTTATCTACATTTTCCTGAGAAAAACCTAGCATAAAACAAAAGAATGCGAATAAAAAGATAATTTTTTTCATAATAATATTTAAAAAAGCTCAGATAAATCTGAGCTTTCATTATTTATATTTCTTTACATTTAATTAAATGTGGATCACTTCACCATAAGCTGCTGCTGCTGCTTCCATGATGGCTTCTGAAACAGTTGGGTGCGGGTGGATAGACTTGATAATCTCATGACCTGTAGTTTCAAGTTTTCTTGCTACAACAGCCTCAGCTACCATATCCGTTACTCCTTCTCCAATCATGTGGCATCCTAACCATTCACCATATTTAGCATCGAAAATTACTTTGATAAACCCGTCTGTATTCCCGTTAGCAGTTGCTTTACCACTTGCAGAAAGAGGGAATTTACCAACTTTGATTTCGTATCCTTTTTCTTTAGCCTGCTTCTCAGTAAGACCTACAGAAGCTACTTCAGGGTGACAGTAAGTACATCCAGGGATATTGCCATAGTCGATCTTCTCAACGTGCATTCCTTTGATTTTTTCTACACAAGTAATTCCTTCAGCAGAAGCAACGTGAGCTAATGCCTGAGTAGGAATGATATCTCCGATTGCATAGTAACCCGGTGCAGAAGTTTCATACCACTCGTTTACCAGTACTCTTCCTTTATCTGTCTGAATACCTACTTCTTCCAGTCCGATGTTCTCGATGTTTGCAGCAATACCTACAGCAGATAATAACATATCAGCCTCCAGCGTGATGTTTCCGTTAGCCGTTTTCACGTTAGCTTTTACACCTTCGCCACTTGTATCAACGCTTTCTACAGACGCATTGGTCATAATTTCAATTCCTGATTTTTTCAGAGATTTTTCTAAGTGCTTAGAAACTTCCTCATCCTCTACAGGAACGATATTTGGCATAAATTCAACAACAGTTACTTTTGTTCCCATGGTATTATAGAAATCAGCAAATTCTACTCCAATAGCTCCAGAACCTACAACAATCATAGATTTTGGCTGCTCAGGAAGAGACAATGCCTGTCTGTATCCGATTACTTTTTTACCATCCTGCGGTAAGTTTGGCAATTCTCTTGAACGAGCTCCTGTAGCAATGATAATGTGGCTTCCTGAATATTCAGTTACTTTTCCTTCTTTATCTGTAACAGAAACTTTTTTACCTTTCTGTACTTTTGCAGTACCAAGAATTACGTCAATCTTATTCTTTTTCATTAAGAATTCGATTCCTTTGCTCATTTTGCTGGCAACTCCACGGCTTCTCTGGATCACATTCGGGAATTCAAAGCTTGCCTCCACTTTATTCAATCCATAATCTTCAGCATGGTTGATATAATGAAAAACCTGAGCTGATTTCAATAAAGCTTTAGTTGGAATACATCCCCAGTTCAAGCAAATTCCTCCTAAGTTTTCTTTCTCGATAATTGCGGTTTTGAAACCCAACTGTGCTGCTCTGATCGCAGTAACATATCCACCAGGACCACTTCCAATGACAATAATATCGTAATTCATTACTTTAAAAATTTTTATGCGAATTTAAGGAAAAATATTGGATGTTTTATGTTTCTGCCAACCGATCTTAAAATGCAACAACAAGGTGTTTTTATTTAATTTAAAACAAGAGAAGAGAGCACGATACGCACTCTCTTTCAATATTATTTATTTTATTTTGAAAATTCTTTAAAATTACAAATGATAAAATTGTCTTTTCTAATTTTAATACCCGCAATAATTCTGTATTATTTAGCCTTTTGAAGCAATCGTTTTTCAGTTTGATATCTGTTATTTAAAGCCTTCATCTGGTCTCTTTTCATCTGTTTGGTAGCAAGCGGATGATTAAGGATCAGTTTTTTCTCAGTATTATACTTTTTGGTAAGCTCCTGCATTTTAATATTAACCAACTCGCTCTTTGACGGGTGTGGCGGAACCGGTGGATGTTTCTGAGCAAAAACATTCGCGGATAAACCTAATAACAGTAATGTTGAAATAAATAACTTTTTCATAATGTTCATATTTTTTGAATGATTTCAATCAAATATTTATTATCAATTAAATTCATTCTGGTTTATATCTCAATGTACACATATCGTACCAATATTCATAAAAAAAGAGATCTTTCTTCCATTTACAATCTTTAAAAAAGAAATTCACAACATACAATTTTAACATTTAAAGTATTGATTATGAACTATTTTTTCATACTTTTATTACTTATTTCACCTCTATATAAGCACTCATGAAAAAAAATTTACTTACCCGAGATAAAATCTGGTTAAAAGAACCTGAAGATCATGATTTCCCGGCCGCTCTTGATTATCTTGAGCTTCTTTTTGAACCCGATCAGGCACAAAAGCTTGTTGGAAAATTAAAAAAAGTCGCTACCATCTCCAAAAAATCTAAAGATATCCTAAGAGCCAGCAGGCTCCCTTTGCTTCCAGAAACAAACATTCATGTGAAGGAAAATCTAAAAAAGGTAGAGAAAAACAAAAAGCTTTCTCCCATCTTACTGGTAAGGGGTGAGCATGACCTTATTATTGCTGATGGTTATCATCGTTTGTGCTGCAGTTATTATCTTACTGAAGATTTAGAAGTACCCTGCAGATTGATATAAAGTTTACAAATAAAAAAATATCACAGAGAGTAGATTTACACAAAACTTACGCTTTTTTATAATTTCACAATAAACCATTTAAACAAAATAAAATGAGAAAGTACATTTCAATTCTTTTATTTGGAGGTGTATTCATAAATGCACAAGTAGGTATTAATACCACTACTCCCAACAGTACACTTGCTGTCAACGGCTCATTAAGAGCAGGCTACAGTGAAGTGACCACCCCAGCCTATACGATTCAGGCAACGGATCACTACATTACCTACAATGGAGCAGCTAATGCTACATTCACCCTCCCTGTCGTCGGAACCGGGACAACAAGTTATACGGGAAGAATTTATAAGATTAAAAATATTTCTGCTTTCGGAATTACCCTTCAGGCATCCAGTGGCAATACATTAAGAATTGACAATACTCCGGTTTCATCTTTTCTGATTCCTACAGGAGCATATGCTGAGGTTGTCAACAACAGCAATACGACTGCGGGAACATGGGATTTGTCTTTTACGGTTCTTCCTAAACCGAGTAATGTAGAAATATACGGAACACAGCTTTCTATTCCGCCTCATGGGCTGGGAACTTCCCCGGTTACGGACTGGACCAACCATGCCAATGCTACTTATGATACCGGTATTGCCCCCGACAGGTGGTGGATCATCAGTAAAACCTCAGTGGACAATGCACATACAGCAGGCTATTCCAATGCCAGCAGAATGACTCTTGTTTATGAATATCAGGGGACCCCGTTTAATGTAGCCAATATGTATCCCATCCTTACTGCAGGAAATAATTCAAGTTTTCCTGATGTATTTACCGCCTCTTTTGTAAGTCTTGCCAATAACGGGGCTGCAGGAAGAACGAGGCTTACGGTGTCTGTTGCACGTATTGACTTTATAGGAAGTAATGGAGCCAATAACAGTAACTGGACAGGAACATTCCTGCTGAATGTTCTGTTAGCAAGAAAATATTAACGTCATATAAAAAATACATTTACCAAAGAGCAGATTTCTTCTGCTCTTTTTCTTTAATTAAAAACGGCGAAAACAGCACTGAGCAAATAAAACATAACGACAAGAGCAGGCAGCCTTTGGGCTATGAGCATATGAAAATGGTCTTTACTGATTTCGGTATTCTTCGAATTTTTTACAAACTTAGGGGTTCAGCAGGTTAACAAGGGCTTTATCAAAATCCAGATAAGAAAACCGGAATCCGCTCTTTATCAGTTTTTCAGGGTAAACATTACGGCTTTTTAAGAGCAGTTCTGTTTCTGTTCCCAGAAACAGGGAAGCTATTTCCAGCTGCCAAACCGGAGCATCCAGCCCAAAAGATCTTTTTAATGCTTTTCTTAATTTCTGCATCATAGATCCGTTTGATAAAGGTTCAGGAGCAGTTACATTGATAGGCCCTGAAATATGTTCATTTTGAATAATCCATTCTATCGCTTTACAGAAATCACTGATATGAATCCAGCTTACCATCTGGTCTCCTCTTCCTTGTTTTCCTCCTAAGCCCAGTTTGGTAATCATTTTCAGTTTTGGAAAAGCACCTCCGTTATTTCCAAGAACAATAGAAGTACGAAGAGCTGCTTTTCTTATGCCCTGATTTTCGGTTTTAAAAAATTCGTTCTCCCAGCTTTTGCATATATTCATTGAAAAGTCGTCTCCGATAATTCCGTTTTCTTCTGTATTCAGATGTTTTTCGGAATGTACATAAATGGTTGCTGAGCTGGCATTCATCCAGATCTTTGGCGGGTTTAAACATTCATTTACTGCTTCCTGCAAAACTTTAGTACTGTTGATTCTTGAAGAGAAAATTTCCTGTTTGTTTTTATCATGATACCGGCAATCCACAGATTTTCCGGTGAGATTGATCAGCACATCTGCATTTTCAAGGGTCTTTTTCCAATCTCCTATGGTTTCTGCATTCCAGGAGATTTCATTTTTACGCATCGGTTTTCTGGTCAGAATATATACCTGATTTCCTTTTTCTGTAAAGTATTTTTCAAGGTTTCCGCCAAGAAATCCGGTTCCTCCGGCTATGATTATTTTCATTGTTTAATAATTTGAAGGTTTGAGAATAGAAATTTCCTGTTTTACACTATATGTTTCTTTTTTTTCACCTGAATTTCAGAACCTTCTGCCAGCATTACTGAAACAGGTTCCTGACGGTTCAGACAATCAAAATCATTTCCATAGATCTTCTGAAAATCAATATCCAACTGATGGTCTTTTACGAAATAGCAATCCCATTTCGGATGGCAGACTTCATATTCTGAAGTTGTGCTTTTTGTTTTGGTAAAACCCCAGTAATGTTCTGTGATAAATTCAAATTCTGAATCTGCTTTCATTGCCTGAGCTTTCTTTTCAGCTGTGATCTGAATAGAATACCAGCTTTTATCCTTCCATGAGTATTTGATCAGCAGCTCCTCATCCTTCTCCATAATACTATTCTTCATCGGCATGGTATGATAATTTTCTTTGTATACAGAGTTTGCTACCAGACTTAATGCAGGTTTCGGAACTATTTCCTTGATAAATACCACTCCTCTTTTCCATCTTTCATTTTCTTTTTTCTTTACATAAAATCTTAGATTGACCTCTTCAAAATTCCGGTGAAAAGGAATAGGAAAGCCTAACAGTTTCGTATTCAAAAACATGAATCCCACTAAACTGACGTAGCATTTTCCTTTATAAAAATCAATCTCTGTACCTTCAGGAAGGTATTTCATTAATAATCGAGGATCAATTTCGTAATTGGCAATGGCTAATTTTCGCCATTCTGCCCGTAAAAAATTCATAATACTTGTTTTTTAGATTAAAAAATTGCTATACCCTCATGAGTAGAAGATTCTGCAATGGCTTTTATTAATTCATTTCTTTGTAACAGGAATTTTCTAAGATAATCCGTAAGAAAAAGAGCATTAAAAAGCTTTCCTATGAGTCCAAATGGAGATTCAAATTCAAAGACATCGGTCATCAGCGTTTTTCCGTTTACAGATTTAAAAATGTGCTGATGCTTGAGCGATTTAAAAGCTCCTTTCTGCATTTCATCTGTAAATTGATTGGGAGCCTCCATGCTGACAATTTTTGTAGTGAGATTCTGATACACTCCCAGATGTTTTGCTCTCCAGGTTACGCTTTCATTTTCTTCAATCAGGCCTGAGGTACGTCCGGCGATTGCTTTTTCATTTGTTTTTGCAGTTGACTGCTGATGCAGATCAATATTTCTTGCCAGATCAAAAACATAGTGAATATCTGCTTTGATAAGGGTGTTTAAATAGATTGTTGACATTTCTTTTAAAATTTTTTATCAGTTTAGGTGGCCTGGAGCCGGAATAGGGAGGTTATCAGAAATTCTTATTTCTGTCTCGGGTTAAATAAATTTCGGACAGTTTATTTATCATTGGTCTGTGTTTAAGGATTTATATAGATTATGACTTTCGATCACATAGAATAAAGCCATAAAAGGACTGTAGAAAAATGCCATTATGACAAGACACCCTGGTATTTCCATTATTTTATGATCAATTCCTATTATTTGCAGTAGGAGTACGGAAATCCACACGGGCATTATTGTCATTCCATAGATCAGAAAAAGGGGTGATATTTTTACTTTAAGATAAATTTTGATTATAAAACTGATCAGTTGAGGAATTCCTACGATAAAGTAAAACATCATCCATCCTTCCGAGCCACTCACTATAGCCCCAAGAGGTCCTATTATCAAAAAAAACAACTGAATATAAAAGTCATATTTTGCAAATGTTTTCATTATGATTGATTTTAAAAGGTAAGAAAATCGCCTCTGGTTCGTTTGTTTTTAGATCTGAAAGTAAAATACATCCAGATTTTAAATATCAAAGTTTTCATATTTGATTGGTATTTCTTTTTTCAAAGCATGTTTACGACCTTTCAGGAATAAGAACAGGTTCAAAAGCATCATCACTCCGAGATAAATTGAAAAGCCTCCTATTTTTTTACTTAAAGCTACCACCAGCCTTTCTACTGTTTCAATTTGGGCAAACTCAATAATGCATAGAGCAAAACCTATATTCAACAGATAGAATCCTATTTTAAAAAGTGAGTTTGTAGCCATAGCGATATGTTCCTTCTGATGAAAAATATCAATCATAAAGGTCTTTGAGTTTTTAAACAGAAACTGAGAAACCAAAACAGTAAGCATGATTACAAGTGGCAGGTAGATCATGTACGCAGAAAAATTGTACGTCGTAGTTAAAATTGCAGTTGTCATGATAGTATTATTTTAAGGTTATTTTTTTTCTCAAAAAGTAAAGGATGAAAATGTTCACATAATGCAATGCACAAAGAATCAATAAAATGCTTCCTATGCGTACTGCTGTTATACCTATGACCTCCTGCATCGTATTGATTTTCGTCCAGGTACTCAGGCTTGCTGCGATATAGCCCAAATTCAACAGGTAATAACCTCCCAGAAGTACCCTGTTGATCGTAAGACAAAGATTTTCATCATGAAGCAGATATTTCAGATAAGCTTTTCCTGCCTGGTAACACCTTCTTCCCACATCAATTGTGATATACGAACTGATACTGAGGAAAAGTAAATACGAAACAATATTGAACATTTTATAAATATTATATTTTCAGTAATTTTTGAAAATTAAATTCAAATAAAAAAGGATTATCATCCTATTCTATTCTTTATTTCAATAAGTTGGTAATCTTCCCTACCAACCAATGATCATCACTTTTTATCGCCAGATCCATAATATTGTTGATCTTTCCAGTGACAGAGCTGAAATCATTCATAAGCTTGATAAATTCCTTTGCTTCTTCTGAATCATTATCTTCAATATTCTTTAAGTCTTCAAGGAAAGAGATAACAGGTTCAATTTCTCTTTTTCTGCGTTCTTTGGTAATCTGTTTGAAGAGATACCATACATCTTTTTCTGCTACAAAATATTCTTTCCGATCTCCTTTTATAAATTCTTTTCTTACAATTCCCCAGTCTATCAAAGCACGAAGATTCATATTGGCATTTCCTCTTGATATCTCCAGTTGTTCCATCACCTCATCGGTAGAAAGCGGCTTGCCACTTGCCAAAAGCAGAGCATGTACCTGTGCCATTGTCCGGTTGATTCCCCAATTGGTAGCAAAGGTTCCCCAGGTCTGAATATATTTTTCTTTTGCTTCTGAAAGTTGCATTGTAGATGTCTTTTAGATTTCTGAAACAAATGTAATTATATTTTTTGAATTTTCAATAATTTTTGAAAGTTTATTTTCAAAATAAAACAGACCTTCCTGAGAAAGCCTGTTTTGATTATGTTTTAAAGTATAATATTTAATGAATTTCAGAAATTTTCAGGGTTCAATGCTGACTGAAATTCCCTGGTTCCAGTATTTTTCTTCAGGCATATAATATAAATAGGCATTGCTGGACTTTCCGGTATAGGTTCCGGAAAATTCTACTTTGAGATCAAGATTGATCGTTTTTGCTTCCTCAGCATCCATATGCTCCCAATACAGTACCAGATAATTGTCAAAAATCTCGTAGTAAGAAATCTGCTTCTTATCAATCAGATCTTTCAGGAAAGCATTTTGCAATGTGAGCCCTGCAGGAATACCAATCTTGGCTATAGTCATTGGCAGCTGACCGTTTATCTTATTTGTAATGGTAATGGTCATTCTGTTGGTCTCTCCTACCCTGGCAAGCTTAGATTTAAGCTTTGTTTCCAGTGTCAGGGGGATCACTTTACTTTCTGGAGCCTGTAATGTGTAATATTGATATTCCAGTTTATAAGGAAGTCCTTTCTGGGATGGATAATGTACACCGATCTCGTTTTCTCCTGATTTATAGGCCGAAGAAATACTTATATCAGAGAATACATTGGCTTTGTTGATAATAATCACCGGGCTTTCATTTCCATACAATTTTTCATTTTTTGAGTAAAAATCAGTGAGTGCCTGAATTGCCAGACTTGTTGCCTGTGTAGAACCAAACCCGTAATATCCGTTATAACCAATCAGTTTATCTACAACTTCAGCTATTTTTAACTGGTTAATCTTACCATCTTTCTGAAGGGCCATAATGTATAATGAAAGTGTTTCTGCAACAGCAGAAAAGCCTCCCGAACCGGTAAAAGTAATTTCAGGTTTTATACTTTGGGTTTCATATTGTTTATTCAGAATGGTCATCAGATTATCATATTCCTGATGCTTTCCGAGGTTGGCAGAAGCATTGGCAAGCAAAGCCAATTGATAAGAATCTTTAGTAGCCAAAGCCCTTTTCATCACTACTTTAAAAGAATCTTCAAGTTCATTCTTGAAGCCTAGTTTAGACAAAGCATAAATAATGTACATATTTCTGGACCAGGAATGCTCAGAATAGGTGTTTTTCGATTCATATTCTTTTCTTACCTCAAATAATCCGTTTGCATTTTTCTTTGACAAAATAAATCCGGAAAGTCCCTCTATCAGTTTAGGATCTGTGGTTACATGCTTTTTTAGATCTGTAAACACCAATAATGCGAATGCAGAAAGTGTTATATCTGATGCTGTGCTATTAAAATACCCGAAACCTCCGTCCTTGTTTTTGTAACTCAACATTTTCTGAAATCCTTTTTTCATATTCTTAATCACCAGATTCTCGGTATTAGTATCTATTTTTTTTATTGATTTTAAATAATCCAAAATGAAAATATTAGGATAAACCGTTGAAGAAAGCTGCTCAAAACATCCGTAAGGTTCTCTTTTCAATCTTTCGAGATCTTCAAACATCTGTAAGGCTCTATTCTGATATATATAATAAGACGAATGGAGACTTCCGTTGATATACTCTGGAATATTGATTTTCAGATCTTCAGTTTTATTATTGATAATAGAATAGTGATGAGGAAAACCTTTCTCTTCTACTTTAAACGGAAGTATCATCGTTTCTCTGAAATCACCTGATCTCACCGTAAACTGAATATTAGAATTCACGACCTCATCCGTCTGTATTCTGACAAATAATCTTCCTGATTCCAGGGGTTTCAAGGTAATAAGACTGTCTGCTTCTATCAGTTTTACATCATTCGGAACAATCACATTCATCTTCATTATTTTAGTTTCCGGAGAATTATTTTTAATGACAACAGGAATCGTCACCTGATCTGTTCTTGTCAGATACTGTGGGATTTTAGCATCCAATGAGATGAGGCTCTGCGCTGAATAAGTAGTTTCGTCTTTACCCAACAGTCCTGATGCGGAGACCCCTTCTGTCATGATCCTGAATGTGGAAGTGGCATCGGAGTTATAAAATTCAACTTTTGCCTTTCCATTCTTGTCGGTTTCTACTACAGGATTCCAATAAAGTGATTCTCTGTAATCAAAGCGATAGGAAGTATTGGTTGTTTTATATTCGGGGTAAGCAAATTTCCTTGCTGCAGAATATAATATAAGACGAGCATAAGGAATTTCTTGTACTGCAAAATAGGATTTCGGAGTGATATCAAACTGGATTTGTGAGGTACTATTCCTAAAAGAATTCACAATCACTACTCCATTCACGGCTCTGCTTCCGTAAACGGCCGTAGCAGCAGCATCTTTAAGAACTGTAATACTGCTGATGTCATTTGGATTTATGATGGCATTAAAATTTTCTACAGGAATTCCGTCAACAATAAATAGTGGGGTTTTATTGGCCACTGAACCTTCACCTCTGATTCTTATCTGTGTATTAGCACCTGCCTGCCCAGCAGGTGTTATTATCAATCCTGCTACTTTTCCGCTTAATAATGAGGCTACGTTTGGGTTCTGAATTTCTGAAGGAGACGTTATAGTGACGGATGCTGTTGCATTTTTATCTTTACTCACCATAGAATATCCCGTAACAACTACTTCTTCAATACGTTGATTTTTTATTGTGTCATATCTTCCTTTGTTGAGCTGATTCAGCTGCTGGATATTGTGTCTGTTTTCTGTCTTTGATTCTTCTTTTAGCTCAGCTTCCTTTATGATCTCCTCTACATTTATATTTGTAAGCTTTTGTTTTATTAAAGGGTTAATGTCCAAATTATAGGATAAAAACCTTACCGTCACTTTATTTTTAGGTTGGAAAGATTTAGCAATGATCTTATACGAACTGTTTCCATCTAAATCTGAAAAATAAAACTTCCCATTTTCTGCAGTTACCTGTTTAAGAATCCTGCTACCAGAAACATCTACAAGAAAAACATCTGATGCCACAGGTTTTTTATTTTCATCCTCTACTATTCCATAGACGGTATTCTTTTTTTCGGGAAGATATTGGTACTTGTTTGTTTTAATGACTTCGCGAGTAAGTTCAAAGTACCTGTATCCATTTGTCAGCATAACAAGATCCAGACTTTTCTCGGCTTTGTCTTCTTTAGAGTCAAAATAGAACTGTGGTTTTTCAATTTTTCCTTTCAATTCGGAATCTATGAGAAACCATGAAACGATATTATTTTGCTTATCATCAGCATAGGTCCATAGTTTATCATCCACTACACTGAGTCCAAGATTAGCAGTAACGGGCTTGTTATTTTCATCAATGGTTTCGATGTCCAGCTCTACTTTTTCTCTGGGCAGATAATATTGCTTCACTGGCTTTACTTTAATCTTTAGCTGAGTACTTTTATTGGTAAAAACAATACGTTCTGCCACAGGAGCGTCATTTTCCAATACCGTAAAGCTACAGATTCCAACTGGAAAGTCTTTTTCAGGTAAATCAAATTGACTGGTTCCCTTTTTTAGCAAAAGCACTTTGCCAAAGACTTCTTTTCCACGGAATCTTCCTTTTAGTATGATACTCTTTTCCTGAGTAGATACAATTGTCAATATCAGGTTTTTATTTTCCTTTTTGATGTTCAGAATCACTCCATCATCCTGAGCAGAAGGTAAAAGATAAGTTCCGGCTATATTTTCCGGCTTTATAACCTTTGCATAATAGTTCTCACCTTTTTTTGGGGTAAAAAGAAAATTTCCCATCCCGAAATTATAAGCCGGAACTTCTTTTATTTTTTCATTGTCCTGATTGTAAATACCTAATACTGCATCTACGGGTTTTTCAAATTCGTCAAGAATCTTAAAGGCAATATTCTGTTCTATTCCGTTGATGAAGGTTCCTCCTTCGGGCATCAATTTTACGTCCAGATTATTCAGAACAACAGGAATATTTCTGAAAACAGATTCTGTAAATCCATCAAAATTCACTTTAATATTCAAGAGTGCATCAGATGATTTCAAAGATTCCGGAAGCTTAAATTTCAAAAGTTTTTTACCTTCTTTATCGGTGGTGAATTTCCCTTCTGAAACCATTTCTCCGTTATGCATCACCGTATACTCAGCTTCATAAAAAGGGATTGGCAGGTTACTCAGGCTTCGCATAGAAAAGTTTGCTGACACTTCATCCCCGGGTCCATAGCCCTTTTTAGGAAAATCAAGCTTCATTAGAATTCTGGGAGACACGATTTTTTGGAGATTAATTTCTTTTTCAAAAGCATTTTTCCCATCTTCGTTCTGCATCCAATTCGTATATGCCCGGAACTTATAAATACCGCCTTTCATATCTTCATCAAAGTAGAAATATCCCTGGGCATATCCATTAGTAATCTCGTATTTTAATTTTTTTAAAATGCTCCCGTTAGGCTCAATAATTTCCAGGTTAACAATTCTGCTGTCTTCTGCCGGAAGGTTATTTTCTCCTTTTATAACGTATATTTTAAAATACATTCCTTCTCCCGGTTTATAAAAAACATGGTTGGTCTGAATATATGTTTTCTCTTTTTCAAAGTCCCGAAAAGATTGCTGAGCTTTAAAAACCACAGTTGAAAGCAGTACGTTTAACAGGATGATATATGATTTAAGGTTAAGATTCATAGGTTAAAATTTGAATGAAACAATGCTGCCAAATGTTTTAAAGGAAGGAAGGTTGAAAAAATCCAATCCTCTTCCATAGTCTGCATCATAAAAACTCTGATTGGGGTCTACCCCTTTATTAGCCTGCCAAAGCAGTATATTATTTACATAAAAACTAAGTTTTAGAAACTGCTTTCGATTGTTAATAGGAAAATTGACTGACAGTGAAATATTATTAATTCTTATATAATCTGCTTTCTGGATATAATTTTCTGCGATTCCCAAATAGCCGTATCTCGACCATCTGTTTTCCTGAATATTCCGGTTAGTATCATAAAAATCTACAGGAATCTGATTGATAGTTCCATTAGCATGAACTCCCTGGAAAACATAATTTTTGATATTCCTTTCTTCTCCGGATTCGTATGAACGCCCATAATAATCGAGAACAGCCTGGGTTCCGTTCCACAACTGACCTCCTTTTTTCCATTCCCAGTTGATATCCAAAGAAAAGTTTTTATAGGTTAGGTTATGATTAAACTTCATAACGAAATCTGGTGTAGGATCTGCAATGATCTTCATTCCTGCCGCCTTTTCGGGGAATCCTGAGTTATCAATAATTATTTGCCCATGTGCATTCCGCTCAAAATAACTACCCATTACAGCTCCAAGGGCCTGCCCTTCAGCCAGCGTTTTGTAGATATCCTTAAAACCTGAAAGAGCAAGATTCTGATACTCCGGAGAAATCCTGTCAACAATATCTCTGTATTTGAAAAATGAAATTTTGTTGACTGTATAAAACTCATACCCCAAACGTAACCGATCATATGCGAAATTGAATTCATAGCCGCTATAAGTATGATCAGCCATATTCTTTAGCTTCAACTGATTTTCTTCATATACGGGAAACAGATCATCAGTTATCTTTTTGTTGAAATACTCTCCTTCCAGACTTATATTATAACCCAAATTCAATTTTCCACCAACTTTCCATTCCCGGGTATTGATATTAGATAAGCCTTGGAAACTTTCAACTTCCTGTATTGGGAAATACCGATAGTAATTTTCTGATTTCAGCAAAGTGGTGGCATAAGAAGCATATGATCTTGTGATTTCCGGCTCCGAGCTTAGTTGGGTGTAGCTTCCCAACATTTTGAAGCTGAAATTATTCCAGTCAAAAATGTCACTAAACTTTAAATAAACATTTGCTTTCGGAAGCCAGTAATTATTTTTAAGAGAGGTATTGGAGATATAAAATGAGTTACCAATATTAAGACCTGTTTCAAAATCATAGTTTCGGATTTCCATATTATAATTAAAAATATGATCCTGTGAAGTTCTCTGATAAAGGTATTCTCTAGCCGTCAAACTATGAGAAACATCCGATCGTCTGTCATTTAAAATAAAATTCAGACTGAAAACATTTTTAAAATGATAATCTCCCAATGTATAAGTTCCGAGAATATTAGAATAATACAAACTGTTATTTTGTGTCCTTTCATTCCGTAATCCATTACTAAAACCATATGTGGTAGGTTTATACTGATCTACATTCCCGACATTGTTGTTTTCATAAGACTGGCTGAGGTTCAGTTTAAAATCGTCCCATGTTTTGACTGCATTCAGGCTAAACTGTCTTTGATCACTCTGATAATGGTATTTGCTATCCTGCGTAAAAAGGTATAACGGGTTATCAGCGTATTTGCTGTAACTTCTTTGTGAACCATTACTTAATAAGATCTGCTGATTATTGGAAAAAGAAACCGGAGTCAGCAGCGAGTTCTGATAAGCTCTGTTGAATAATCCTATTCTATTGGTATTTGTTGCTTTATCTTCTTCATAATTAAAAGCGACATCTATCAAATATCCCTTAAATTCTGTATTCAGCTTAGCTTTAAAACTGGAAGCAATATCGTATTGATCTATAAAATACATCTGGTTTTTCTGCTGACCAAGATTCAATGAAAGGCGAACTTTCTCTTTATATCCATCTTTTATAAAAGCATTAACATTAAGCTGATTGTTGTATCCTACGGTTGTTTTAAAAAGGTTGTTGTTATAATTCCGTGCGTGTTGAAGCCCATTAACCCAATGAACTAATCTTCCGTTCTGATCGTACTCGTAGGGCACACCATTAAATCCCAATATAGAAACATCTGGCCCAAAACTGAACATTTCATTGGTTTCAGGCCCCCTCCAGATCAGAGATCCGTTTTCTGATCTTCCTTGTACGTACTTATTTTGGATGTGGGGAATAGCATTTCTGCTTTTAACATCAAAAGAAGTGGTAAAGCTTCCATTCAGCACGAAGGTTCTTTGATTAATATTTTTCAGAGTATAAACACTGTCATTTCTCTGCTTCACTATTCTTATTTTATAAAAGTCTTTGTCCGATCTTTTACTTAGAGTTGCTTTTGTTTTTTCTATGCTAAAATGATCGCTGGTTTCTTTTGAAGTCAGACTGTCGTAGGTTTTACTATAAATATTTTCCACCAGCTTCTTTTCCGTCTGGTCTTCCAGTATATTCTTTAATTCTCTCAATTGATAAGAGGGAACAACATACATATTTTTCCCTTGATTCCACACCAGAGTATCATAAGGTTTAGCAGCAATGATCGCAAATCCTTTTTCATCAGTCAGTTCATAAATCCCACTATTCTTATTCTGTACTTTTAAAAAATTCTGTTCCTTATCTTTTGTCGTTAAAAATTTTCCTGAATAATAAAGTTGTGAATTTTGTGCCTTTAATATGGTAATGGTAAAAGGCAATAACAGCAAATAATTCTTTTTCATTGGTGATTAGTATGCTTAAAAATATAAAAAAAGAAATTTCCGGGGAAATTTCTTTTTTTAAAGATTATTTTTGAAGTGTTTTATAAGTATCTATCAGTCTGAGAAATTCTGAGCGATAGCCTTCTTCATCCTTATTTTTACCCTGCCTGGCCAGATTCTCAATATCCGAAAGATTCTTTTTCATAATCAGTTGAGAATTTCTTAATACCAATCCAAACCATGCTACTGAAGAAGCAAATTTAAAATCAGGACTTGCTGAAGACAGCTTGTAATCAACATTTCTAATACTCTCAGTAATCTCCCGACTTTTATCCTCATCAGGCTTTTTATATCTGAATTTTATGGTAGCCAGTTCATCTCCAAATTCTTTTGAATGAGTATTTTGAATATATTTCAAGTTATTGCCTTTTGGGGTAAAGTCAGATTTTATATTGGCCGGAATAATCTCATACAAAGCTGTGACGGTATGACCGATTCCCAATTCTCCGGCATCAATTTTATCATTTACAAAATCTTCGTTTCTCAGTTTTCTGTTTTCATAGCCAATCAGACGATACGATTGTACATACTCCGGATTGAATTCAATCTGAATTTTCACATCTTTGGCAATTGCATACATACTTCCTGCAAATTCTTTCCCAAGAAATTTATTGGCTTCCTGCATATTATCAATATAAGCATAGTTACCGTTTCCTTTATCCGCAAGGGTTTCCAGGGTATTGTCTTTATAATTGCCCATTCCAAAGCCTAAACAGGTTAAGAAAACTCCGAATTTTCTTTTATCCTCAATAAGTGTTTTAAGATCTGATGTGGCAGAGGCTCCTACGTTGAAATCTCCGTCCGTTGCAATGATAACACGATTATTTCCATTATTTACAAAATTTTCCTGAGCCATTTTATAGGCCAGCTCAATGCCTTCTCCACCTGCTGTACTTCCTCCTCCCTGAAGATTGTTCAGTGCCTGCATAATCTTTTCTTTCTCTCCCGCTGAGGTAGATGGCAGCACCATTCCGGCACTTCCTGCGTATACTACAATTCCTACTTTATCTTTAGGCCGAAGCTGGTTTAACAGAACTTTCAAAGAAGATTTCAGCAACGGCAGCTTATTTTCTTCATTCATAGAACCCGAAACATCAATAAGGAAAACAAGATTCGATGCGGGAAGCTGATCCATGGAAAGATTTTTACCCTGAAGTCCTATTTTCAATAGTTTATGGTTGGGATTCCACGGAGCTTCATTATACTCTGTAGATATTGAAAATGGCATTCCATTTTTTGGCTGAGGATAATTATATTTAAAGTAATTAACCATCTCTTCGATCCTTACGGCATCTTTATTGACAGTTTGCCCATTATTAATCATTCTTCTTATATTGGAATAAGAAGCATTATCAACATCAATAGAAAATGTAGATAACGGCTGACTGCGGGTCAGTTCAAAAGGGTTTTCAACAAAGGTATCATAACTTTCATTATTGCCTACAGGTGAAATTTGTTTCTGCTTATTGATTTCTTCCTGAAGCTTTTCCATCTTTTTCCTTTCTTTCCTTGAAAGCTTTTGGGTCTTTACTATAATTACTCCGTGTGCAGCCTTACTTCCGTATATTGCTGTAGCTGGATCTCCTTTTAAGATATTCAGACTTTTAATTTTGTCGGGATCTAAACTTCGAAAGTAGTCAGCGGATTCAATTTTTCCATTAATGATATATAAAGGAATATTTTTCAGTTTATCAGAAGATATTCCTCTGATGGCTATTTCACTATTATTAAAGTAACCTGAATTTATACTATTGATCGCATTCTTATTTCTACCTCCTACGGTAGAAGCTGTTATTTGTATTCCTGCTACAGTTCCTTGTAATGAGCTATAAACGGTAGGCTGCGGTACATTATTTACGATGGTGTTCGCTGCTGTTGAAGACTTAGCGCTTGTCTTATTATACCCCACAATGACAACTTCTTCAATTTTTCTCTCCTGATAATCAGGAGTTTCAAAATCACGTTCAACAATAGGCTGTGGAGCTACAGGCTGAGGAGCAGGAATTCTTAACGGAGCGGGAACAAATCTCTTATTAACTGCCAATTTTTCTATAATAGGCTCCGTTTTCTTTTTAACTTTCTGAATATTCTGTTTCGTAATGCTATCTATTTTTATAATATCTGTACTTGTAACATGGCCATTTACACTTGTATTATCTGCTATTACAGGCTTTAAAAGTTCTGTAGAATCCTTTTTATTCACAAAGTAAAAAGCTCCAAGGCCAATGATTACACTCGCTGCAATACTGTAAGGCAGCCAGAAAGGAATAGTTTTCTTTTTCTCTTCTTTTTTATCTAATTTTTGTTCAATGCTTTCCCATACTTTTTCAAAACCAGGGAAAACAGTTGGTTCTTCTGAAAACTTTGAAGCTTCATTGAATTGCTGATCTATATGATTATTTTCCATTGATGTAAAAGTTTAAATGTTTTGATTCACTAAGAGTTCCTGCAGCTTTTTACGTGCAAAATTGAGCTGGGATTTTGAAGTTCCTTCGCTAATGGAAAGCATCGTTGCTATTTCCTTATGCGGATAGCCTTCAATGGCAAATAGGTTGAAAATAGCTCTGCATCCTTCCGGAAGGAAATTCAGCAGGCTCAGAATATCTTTTTCAAACGAAAGATATTCCGTATTTCCTTCTAAGGAATCCATAAAATGATCTTCCAGGGAAATAAACAGGGCTTTATTACTTCGTAATTTCTGCAGACATTCGTTTACGGCAATTTTTTTGGCCCAGGATTCAAAAGTATCAGGATTCTGAAGCTGGCTGATTTTCGTGAAGATTTTGTAAAATGTATCGGCTAATACTTCTTCTATATCTTCGTCATTTTTCAGATAACGTCTGCAGACAGAGTACATCCTACCGGCCATTTTCTCGTAGATCTTCCGCTGTGCATTGCGGTCACTGCGCTGGCATTCTATTAATAATTCTTTTTCCATAGTCAGGAGTTATACCATTATAGATGCAGAAACTTTTGAACAGGTTGGAAACATGGGAAACTTTTTCAGTAAAATAGCACTTTTTTTTAATTTCTGATTTAACTTTTCCCCTTGTAACAAATCTTTAATATTAACGACTATTAATACAAATAATCTTTTTATAGTAATGAAAAATTCGAAAATTGCATCATTACTTTTTGTTTTGTCTGCAGGAAGTATGATGTTTGCCCAAGATGACTTAATCAATAAGTTAAAAAACAACCACTCACAAAATGCTAATTTTCAGTTCACAACGTTAAAAGACGTTGGTGCAACTTCTGTAAAAAACCAAGGTTCATCAGGAACCTGCTGGAGCTACTCAGGAAACTCTTTCCTTGAATCTGAAATGCAGAGAATGGGCAAAAAACCTGTAGATCTGGCCGAAATCTTTACAGCGAGAAATTCTTATCATGATAAAGCAAAGCTTTATGTATTGAATGGAGGTGCTATCAGCTGGGGTGACGGAGGAGAACTTCATGACGTTATCAATATGTACAAAAAGTACGGTGCGGTACCTCAGGATGTTTATACGGGATTAAAAGCCGGACAAACAACCAATAACTTCAAGGAAATGCAGGGAAAACTGAAAACGGCTCTTGACAGCCTTGTTCAGGCATCTTCCAAAGGAAAACTTTCTGATAACTGGATGAATTCTGTAGATGCTATTCTTGATGAATATCTGGGAAAAGTACCTTCTACCTTCACTTATGAAGGAAAGAACTATACTCCTAAAACTTTTGCTAAAGAAGTGGTGGGAATCAATGCTGATGATTATGTAGAATTATCTTCTTATAAAGATTATCCTTATTATCAGAAATTTGTAGTGCCTATTCCTGATAACTGGAGCCATGATTCTGACTGGAACGTTCCGATGAAAGACCTTACTGCAATTATTGACAATGCAGTGGCTAAAGGATATTCTGTAGGTTGGGCTACTGATGTTTCAGAGCCTTATTTCTCTTACAAAAACGGGGTGGCTTATGTTCCGGATATGGATTTAGATCAAATCAATGCTGAGAATAAGCAGACTTTGTTTACAGAGCCTAAAAAGGATAAAACCATTTCTGAAGATATGCGTCAGAAAGCTCTTAACAATCTTTCTACCACTGATGACCACGGTATGCATATTGTAGGTTTGGCAAAAGACCAGACTGGCAAAGAATATTATATGGTAAAAAATTCATGGGGAGTAACGAATGACTTCGCAGGATACCTGTATGTAACAAGACCTTATGTTGAATACAAATCAACCGCTATTCTGGTTCACAAGAATGCAATTCCAAAGAGCATCCTTAAGCAGTTGAAACCAACGAAGAACATTGGTCTGTAAAAAATAAATCACTTCTACCATTTATATTATGATGGTTTTAGATATTTAAATCTGTTAAAAACGCGCTCCCGGAAATTCCGGGAGCGCGTTTGCTTTTGTAATTATTTTCTGGCAACTACATATATTCACATTTCAGTGCAAAGTATTGCCGTATTTCAAAAAAATATTACATTTGTAACAACCAACAAATTATTAAAAATGAAAAATCTAAAGAAATTAGCAAAATCAGAATTGAGAAAAATCAATGGTGGAAATGCTCCTTCCTGCGAAGGCGGACAAATTGCTTGCCGTCATAAAGCTGAAGATGGATTTCCTGCTTATTGGTCCTGTGAACCGGCAGAACTCGGATGTAGATTTTAAAATGACAAAACCGGTCTTCAGAAATTCTGAAGACCGGTTTTTAATAAATAGGTGAAAATTAAATATAAAATAAAGTGAATTATGATGATTAATATGAATGGTGAATCGTCAATTTTACTTCGCCTGTGAATACAATATGCTGTAAAAAATTAACTATGAAGCTGATTCATTCTTTCCCATTCACATTAGAATAATACGCCCATACTTGCTGCTGAAAAATCAAGAAGTTCTTCTGTATTTCCTTCTTTGATTTTTTTTACCCATTGGTAATCCTGTAGAATAGCTCTTCCTACTGCAACGAGATCAAATTCCTCATTATCAAGTCTTCTGATCAGGTCTGTAAGGTCTTTTTTTTCTGTTCCCTCACCGGCAAAGGAATTAAGGAAATCCCCGTTTAATCCTACAGATCCTACTGTAATAGTTGGCTGTCCGGTAATTTTTTTAGCCCATCCTGCAAAGTTTAGATCTGAGCCTTCAAATTCCGGTTCCCAGAAACGACGTTGTGAGCAATGGAAAATGTCTACTCCGGCTTCTTTTAAAGGTAATAACCAATCTTCCATTTCATTAGGAGTAAAGGCCAATTTAGTTTTATAATCCTGTTGTTTCCATTGTGAAAGACGAATGATAATGGTAAAGTCCTCTCCTACTGCTGCTCTGATGGCTTTAACTACGTCAACAGCAAATCTGCTTCTTTCTTTCAACGTTTTACCGCCATATTCGTCTGTTCTTGTATTGGTTACTTCCCAGAAAAACTGGTCGATAAGATATCCGTGAGCACCATGAATTTCAAGACAGTCAAAACCAAGATCTTTTGCAGATTTTGCCGATGCCGCAAACTGAGCAATGGTATCCTGAATATCTTCAATAGTCATTGCTGAAGCTTTTTCCATAGAGGTCAACGGGTAATCTTCTGACGTTCTGGTATCACCTACATGCCAGATCTGAGGGCCCATTTTCCCGCCATTCTGATGTACAGTATCAATGACATTTTTCCAGCCGTTTAAAGCTTCTGTTCCGTAAAAATCCGGAATATTCTGTAAATTTTTTGATCCAGGTCTGTTGATAACAGTCCCTTCTGACAGGATCAATCCTACTTCCGAAGCGGCTCTTCTTCCGTAGTAGTCTGCTATATTCTGTGTAGGAACTCCATTGTCTGACTGTGCTCTGGTCATAGGAGCCATTACAATTCTATTTTTAAGCTCTAAATTCTTATACTGAAACGGTTTAAATAATGATGATGTGCTCATATTTAATATTGCATTTTATAATTGTTACACAAAGTAACTAATAATAGTTCGTTTTTGTATCTTTCATTAAAAAAATAGTGGTAACTTCGCAGTAACTTACATTAGTAACATTAAAGTAACGTATGAAGCGTTGTTCCATATGCCTTTAAAAAATAAATATCTCTGTATGAAAAAGAACGAATTGATGCAATACAGCTGTCCTCTGGGCAAGGCAATGGCCGCCCTGGGAAGCAAATGGAAACCTATTATTGTACTGGTTATTAAGGACCGGAAGTTACGTTTTGGAGAATTGGCAGTCCGAATTAATGTAATTTCCAGAAAAGTTTTAACGGATCAACTGCGTGAAATGGAAGCCGATGGTCTGATTATCCGTGAAGAATTTAAGGAACTTCCTCCCAGAGTAGAATATTCTCTTACAGAAAAAGGGCTGGCACTCTTACCTATCTTATATTTACTGGAAGAATGGGAAGCAAAATATCAGGTAAAAGGATTATATTCTGAGGATTGCAGCATAGTGAAAAAGGAGACGCAAAAGGCTGTCAATGTTTAACCAGATTTATTTTAACAAACAGTAACAGGATAAATAAGAACCCATTTTATATTTGAGTAACGATAATTTTACGGGTAAACAACATTGGAAAATGGAAAACGAAATACAGATTTTAAGAGATTTTGTTGGAGGTAAAATATCTGAAAAAGACTTTGAGCAACAGCTTTATACCAATAAGGATTTAGAAAAGCTGCTTTCAGATCCTAAGCCTAATTGGCGTGGAACATATCTGCAGGATACTACTCCATTTTTATATTTAGCTGAACAGAATTATAAAAGTGTCTCCGGCAAGTTAAATGCTCAGGGAACTGTCAGTTTATTTCTTACAAAAACCGGAATTGAAGTCACTCCATCAGCAAAGTATTCTGATGAGTATGATCTTCTACTCTGTACAAGCCCAAAGTACATAAATGCCGGAACAGAATTTATTGAAAAATACATTTTACCTAAAGACAAAACACTTTCAAAAACTGAACAGAAACAGTACATTAAACAACGTTATGCCGAGCTTTTCAAATATCAGACTAAACCTCCCAAATGGATCCAGAACCCAGACTGGTTAATAAAAAACGACAAACCTCTGTTCTTTTTAGGGCAAATAGAAATTAAAAATTCCGACCTTTTCCATGATGCCGGATGGGTCTATTTATTTGTTGATCAAGAGACAAAAACCATTGAAAGTATAAAACAATTTTACTAGCATTCTGTAAGGATACTTTCAAAAGGTAAGTATAGAACCAAAAATTAAGTATGTAGTTTCTGAGCGATTTCTCCTTCAACTTTGTAAGAAAATTTTCATTATGAATTACAAAGAAATTGCTAAAGAAACCATTGGCCACCTGTATAAGGTCCATACCAGCATACGAAAATCCGGTATTGATGAAAAACTGATTGCTCTGGTGGAGTTACGGATATCTCAAATCAACGGGTGCGCGTATTGCTGCATTTATCATGTGAAAGAACTCTCCAACTTTGGTTTTGAATGGGACATCATTAACAGGCTTCCCGACTGGAAACATACCCAAGTCTTCGATCATCAACAAAAGCTCGTTTTAGGTTGGGCTGAAGCCGTTATCAGCAACAGCAATGATTGGTATGAAATTAAAGAAAAGCTTAAGGAGCATTTTACAGAAAGGGAAATCGTGGAATTAACGGCCAATATTACCTTAATGAATACTTGAAATAAGCTGCAGATTACATTGGCTGAAGAAGAATGATTTTCAAGAAAGCTTTGTACAGCTGATTTCATTATTATAAAAATAAGAACCGCTTCCAGATTATGAAAGCGGTTCTTGTATTTATACTTAATCCTTATTAGAATATCGCAGGATATTTCTGAGGATTTGTTTCGTTAAACATAGCGTAGATCTTTTCTACCATATCGTCTGTAGACGGCTTACTGAAATAATCACCATCACTTGCATACGCTGGTCTGTGATCATTTGCGGAGATCGTCAACGGATCTGAATCCAGATGTCTGAATGCTTTCTGCTTTTCTAAGATCTGCTGTAAGATAAATCCTGTAGTTCCACCTTCCACATCTTCGTCAATCACTACTAGCCTGTTCGTTTTCTTAACACTTTCAGCAATTTCGTGAGATAAATCGAAAGGAATCAATGACTGGATATCAATCACTTCTGCAGAAATACCTAATTTCTCAAGTTCGTTAGCTGCTTCGGTTACAATTCTCCATGTAGAACCGTAAGTTACTAATGTAACGTCTTTACCTTCTTTAGTTACTTCAATTTTACCTACAGGAACAGTGAATTCACCCAGGTTATCAGGCTGTTTTTCTTTCAGTCTGTATCCGTTCAGGCATTCTACAATGATTGCAGGTTCGTCTGTCTGAAGCATTGTATTGTAGAATCCTGCTGCTTTTGTAAGGTTTCTGGGAACCAATACTAAAATACCTTTTGAAAGGTTTAGAATTCCTGCCATTGGCGAACCTGAATGCCAGATTCCTTCTAATCTGTGACCTCTTGTTCTGATGATCAACGGAGCTTTCTGACCTCCTTTGGTTCTGTATTGTACTGTTGCCAGATCATCACTCATTCCCTGTAAACAGTAAAGAACATAGTCCAGATATTGGATTTCAGCAATGGGTCTTAGTCCTCTCATTGCCATTCCAATCCCCTGTCCAAGAATTGTAGCTTCACGAATTCCGGTATCTGCGATACGTAATGCACCGTATTTCTCCTGCATTCCTTCCAACCCCTGGTTTACGTCACCGATATTTCCGGCATCTTCACCAAAGATTAATGTTTCCGGGTATTTTTCAAAAATTTTGTCAAAATTGTTTCTGATCACCACTCTTCCGTCTACATCTTCAGAACTTTCAGAGTATACCGGCTTGATTTCTTTGATATTTTCTGCCTTCCACTCAGACTGAGAATATAAATGAGAAGAATAGTTATCTTTTTCGATCTCTGCTACCTCATTGTATTTCTGAATCAGCTGATTTCTTTCCGGAGAATTTGTTCCTCTGGTTGCCAGTAAAGATTTTCTTACCAAATGGAATACATCTTTTTTAGCTTTAGAAACCAATTTATTAAACTGAGTGATAAATTGTTCAACTTCAGCATTCTGTCCTTTAAGATTTTCCACTAAAGGTACAATAGACTGAGTAAGTTCTGTAATTGATTTCTGATAATTTTCCCAGGCAATTTTTTGTCCGGTTTTTGCAATCTTTTTGGCTTCATCATCAATTGCAGTCAGCTCTTCAGTAGTTGCAATAACTTCCTCTTTCCCGTCAATTTCAATGGAATAATTAAGAATCCATTCTTTGAATTTTGCCAATCCGTCAAACTCAGCTTCCCAGGCAAGACGTTCTTCATTTTTATATCTTTCGTGAGATCCTGATGTAGAGTGCCCCTGAGGCTGGGTAACATCTATTACATGAACAACTACAGGAACGCTTTCAGTTCTTGCAAAATGTTCTGCTTTAGCATACGCATCCAATAGAGCAGGATAATCCCAGGCTTTTACCTGAATAATCTCACATCCCTGATTCTCATTCTCTTTTCTCTGAAAACCGCTTAGCATTTCACTGATATCAGCTTTTGCTCTCTGATTTTTTGTAGGAACCGAAATTCCATATCCGTCATCCCAGATTGAAACAATCATAGGAACCTGAAGTGCACATGCAGCATTCAATGTTTCCCAGAAATGACCTTCTGCGGTAGAAGCATCTCCAATCGTTCCGAAAGCAATTTCGTTACCTTCTCTTGAGAACTTTTCAGAACCTTCGAATTTTACACTTTTATAAATTGTAGAAGCCTGAGCCAATCCTAATAATCTTGGCATCTGACCCGCTGTAGGAGAAATATCGGAGGAAATATTTTTCTGTGCTGTTAAATCTTTCCAGCTTCCGTCTTCA
Organism: Chryseobacterium sp. 14P4.3.2; assembly: GCF_057799275.1. Lineage (NCBI taxonomy): Bacteria > Pseudomonadati > Bacteroidota > Flavobacteriia > Flavobacteriales > Weeksellaceae > Chryseobacterium > Chryseobacterium sp. 14P4.3.2. Next base: position 86,507 of record NZ_JBYOKO010000015.1, on the reverse strand, counting down.
TTTAAACTTCTTGTTGCAAAGTGCCCGTTCATTTGTCTTCCTGCGGAAGCAGGTTCTCTTTCCACACTAGTATCTGCATACATTTGTGCAAAGAAACTTTCTACTGTAAGAGCATCTATTGCCAATGCAAAAGTCTGGTCTCTGTAATATCCTGAACGGAAGTCTCCATTTCTGAAAACTTTTGCCATTGCCAGCTGAGGAAGTTCCTTACCGTCCCCAAAAATTCCAAATTTAGCTTTCCCCGTTAGTACTTCTCTTCTTCCAAGATAAGACATTTCCCGAGAAATTCTTCCTAACTTGTAGTCATCAAGTATTTGATTTTTAAAATCTTGAAAGGATATTTGCTGTGTTTCAATATAGGTTGTTTGCATAGCTAAGTAAAAAAGTTTTTATTCTTCAAGTATTTTGCTAATATACACTTTTTAAATTAATTTTAATTTTTAATAATCTTTTTTAAAAATTTGATAATAATAAAAATTGTGCTTTATTTTGAAAAAAATTGTACAGATGGAAAAAAAGTCACCTCATATTTTGAATGCTTCAAGCAATCTTTTAGGATTTTCATTGATTATTATAACCTCTTTGAAAATCGCTAGAATAAGTCAGAGTACGTATCTGGATGAATTTGCAGGGTTTGCCTGTATCCTTTTCGCGTGCAGCTGCTTCTTCTCGTTTCTGGCTATCAGAACAAGCCATGGAAAGCGGGAATACACATTTGAGACTATTGCGGATTATTTATTTTTAATCGCTTTATTTTGTATAGTTCTAGCCGTTATTATTGTAACCCTTAAAATTATTTAATTTAAAATTTTCTTTCAATTACATAATCAAGCATAATATGTAACGATGTTCTTGCTTCAGAATCCGGAAATTCATTAAGAATATCCTTGGCTTTCTGCTGGAAGTCTTTCATCACCGTAATTGCATATTCCAATCCTCCTGAGTTTTTAACAAATTCAATAAGTTCTTTAACTCTTTTGGGATTATTATTATAGCGTTTTATTGTATCGAAATAATATTTCCTGTCCTTTTCTTCAGCTATTTTCAAAGTATGAATCAAAGGAAGGGTCATTTTTTGTTCTTTAATATCTATTCCTACAGGTTTACCAATTACATTGGAGCTTAGATAATCAAAAAGGTCATCTTTGATCTGAAAAGCCATTCCTGTATAAGTACCGAAGTCCTGCATTTTTTTGGCAAGCGCTTCATCTGTAGTGTTGGAAAGCACTCCTATTTCACAGCATGCCGCAATTAAGGTAGCTGTTTTCTGACGAATGATTTCATAATAAACATCTTCTGTAATATCTAATTTTCTGGCCTTTTCCAATTGAAGAAGCTCACCTTCAGACATCTCACGAATTGTTCTTGAAATCACACCCAACAGATCATAGTCTTTATGATCTGTAGATAACAGTACCGATTTGGACAAAAGGTAATCCCCTACCAAAACCGCAATCTTATTCTTCCACAAAGCATTGATAGAAAAGAAATTACGCCTCTTGAAACTTTCATCCACCACATCATCATGTACTAAAGTTGCTGTATGGATGAGTTCTATCATGGAAGCGCCACGATATGTTTTTTCCGTCACCTCTCCTACCAGTTTAGCACAAAGAAATACAAACATAGGACGCATCTGTTTTCCTTTGGTGGTCACAATAAAACGGGTTACTTTATCTAATAAAGCTACTTTACTCTGCATTGATTCATAAAACTTCTGTTCAAAAAGTTTCATTTCATCATTGATCGGTCGTTTAATCTCTTCTACTGTATTTGCCACAATCTGCGAATGCTGGGTGAATAATTATTAATTCTCACAAAGATAATTTTTTTAGTTCAATTTTAAGATAAAATTACTATTTGAGTTGATCTTTTGGAATAAAATAGAATGACGGTTTTGTACTTCCTAAGGGAGATTTGAACTTTTCTCCTGAAATATAGATTCCGGTTTCATCTACGGCAATTCCCTCGATCTGACCTATTGACAATGCACTTCCAAGATAATAGTGCTTGGGAGCTTCTTTGAAGAATATACCTTCTTCCGTTTCTGTGAACACATCCAGAAAAACCTCTGTTTTCTTTGTGTATCCCACCAGATAGAGTTTATTTTCAAAATAAGAGGCGTCTGTGACCACAAAATTGGTTCTATAAGATTCTATCTTTACAGCATCTTGTTTCTCATATTTTTCAGGATCAATCACATAATGTGTCGTTGCCTTTGAAGTCCATTCTTTCGTAAAAAGATGAAGTTTTCCGTGGGCAAATACCATCGCCTCCCCGTCAAAATCCGTGTGCAGATACCCGGAAGTGTAGTCTTCCTGTTCCGGATACTGAAACTGAATTTTTCTGATACTGCTATTCTGCAGACTGTCATTTTGAAAAAGTACTTTATAAATTTCAAGATCTTTTCTCCTCCCTCCGTTATTTCCAAAATCTCCTATATAAAAATGAGTGCCATCACTGGTGAGGGCTTCCCAGTCTTTATTTTTACCATTAACTTTTAAAACATTGACGATCTCACCCGATGTTCTGTTGATTTCAAACAGTTCCGGTGCATTCCCGCTGTCATTGAATGTAAAAAGTCTTCCATTCAAAAAATTAAGACCGGAAGTTTCCTGAATTCTGTCGTCTAAATGGCTGACTCTGTATTTTTTTATTTTCAGAAAATCGGTCTGCTGTGAAAATGCAGACTGAGCAATGATAAGAGTGATAATCAGAAGAAATTTTTTCATAAAACAAAAATAGGGCTTTTGATTGAGGTAGGGGTAAGAGGTTAGGATTATGAAAACTGATAAGCAAGAATCAACTTATTTGCGGACTTTTTCTTGTTTTTTTATTTATACAACAGAAAAACGGGCTAAAAAGCCCGTTTTTCCTTAGATTTCTATTGATATAAAAAAGAAGTTAAGCAGTTTTCTGCTCTTTCTGATTTTCCTGTTGTTCTTTCTTTCCAGCCTGTCTTGCGAAATACTCTTTCTGGTATTGCCTTACCGTCTTTCCCGTTCCGTCATGTCTCCATCCCGGAGAATTAAAAATATAATTGATTCTGTCCGTGAATTTTAATCCCGGCTGTTTAAGATCTTTCCAGATTTTTCTCCATTCATAAAAAAGAACGGTATCCGGTCTGTTGTCCGGCATTTTGGGATAGATACCATACTTGACCGGAATATTGGGGTCTTCTTTCTGAAAGGTTCCAAATATCTTATCCCAGATAATCAGGCACATACCCATATTTTTATCCAGGTATTTCACGTTACAGGCATGATGTACACGATGGTGGGAAGGAGTTACCAAAATATATTCCAGAAACCCCATAGTCTTTACGGTTTGCGTGTGTACCCATGTTCCATAAACCTGCCCGATAGCATAAGCTACCATAATATGCCAGGGATTAAACCCTAAAAATGCCAGGGGCGAAAAGTATAAATATCTGTAAAGCGGCTGCAATACAGGACTTCTGAATCCTGTTGTCAGGTTAAAATATTCTGAGCTGTGATGGGTAATATGAACGGCCCAGAATGCTCTGGATCGGTGGTCCACATAATGCAGTACATAGTAAGCAAAGTCTGTAATTATAAAACAGGCTAACAGATACCAGATGCTAAGGTCCCATGAAAAAAGTCTGTGAGTATAAAAGAAGAACATTACTCCCATTGCAAACGCCTTCATGATGAGGTCCAGACCAAAGTTCATCAATGCCAGATAAACATTCGTAACAAGGTCTTTCCCACTATACAGCTTAGCCTCTGAAACGTGGCTGTAAATCATTTCAGCTAAAATAACCGTTGCATGCAATGGAATAGACCATGCATAAACATTTTCCAGCCCGTTCTCGCTCATTATAAAATCCATCATCACAAAATAATTTGTGCAAAGTTAGGACTTTGAGCTATTTTACAGGGCGATTTTGGGATTTTTTTAAGGAAATTTTAATCTGTTGCTTTGTTGGCTAACTGTCCGCAGGCAGCATCAATATCACCTCCACGGCTTCTTCTTACCATTACTGTAATACCTGCATTTTCAAGCTGCCGGATATAGTTTTCTTCCGCCTGTTTGTTGCATTGGTCATACTTTCCATCTCCAATCGGGTTGTACTGGATGAGATTTACTTTAGAAGGAATCTGTTTACAGTATTTGATTAAAGCTTTAATGTCTTCGTCTCCGTCATTGATACCTTTCCAAACACAATATTCAAAAGTAACTACAGAACCGGTTTTTTGATACCAATACTGAAGAGATTCCATAATATCCGTCAATGGAAATTTGTCTGAGAAAGGCATAATTTCATTACGCTTTGACTCGATAGCAGAGTGAAGAGACAGTGCCAGTTTTACACGCAGCTCATCATCGGCAAGCATTTTAATCATCTTTGGAATTCCGGATGTAGAAACGGTAATTCTTCTTGGAGACATTCCCAATCCTTCCGGCTGGGTAATCTTTTTGATGGCTTCCACTACATTTTTGTAGTTCATCATCGGTTCTCCCATTCCCATAAATACAATATTGGAAAGGGGTCTGTCAAAATACATTCTACTTTGGCTGTCAATCAACGCAACCTGATCTACAATTTCAGCAACTTCAAGGTTTCTCATCCTTTTCAGTTTTGCTGTAGCGCAGAATTCGCAGTTTAACGAGCAGCCTACCTGTGAAGATACACAAGCTGTAGTTCTTGTTTCTGTTGGAATCAGAACAGATTCCACCATTAATCCGTCATGAAGCTTCACACCGTTTTTAATGGTTCCGTCTGAGCTTTTTTGAAGAAGATCTACGGAAACAGGGTTAATGGTATATTCTTCCGAAATTTTTTCACGAAGAGACTTCGAAAGATTCGTCATTTCATCGATCGAATGGAGGTTTTTACTCCATAGCCAGTCATAGACCTGTTTCGCACGAAACGGCTTTTCCCCCAAAGATTCAAAGTAGTCTTTAAGCTGGTCTAGTGATAATATACGAATATCTTTCATTGTTGTAAAAGTATAATGTAAAATGTACAAAGTAATATTCTGAATGTATTCTGTTAATTTAAAAGCAATTAAAAAAACACATCTACTTTGTACATTCTACATTACTACATAATTTATAGAATTAACATTGCATCACCGTAAGAATAGAATTTATACTTTTCTTTTACGGCTTCTTCATAAGCATGCATTACGAAGTCTCTTCCTGCAAATGCAGCAATCATCATCAATAATGTAGACTTCGGTGTGTGGAAGTTAGTGATCATTGAGTTCGCCACTCCGAAATCGTGAGGTGGATAAATAAATTTATTAGTCCATCCGTTGAAAGCAGAGATCTTTTTATTTGAAGAAACAGATGTTTCTAAAGCTCTCATTGTAGTAGTACCTACAGCACATACTCTTCTGTGAGAATCTACAGCTTTATTGATGATATCAGCATTTTTCTCATCAATGATGATCTCTTCAGACTCCATTTTGTGCTTAGAAAGATCTTCTACCTCAATTGGGTTGAAGGTTCCCAATCCTACGTGAAGAGTAACTTCAGCAAAATTGATTCCTTTGATCTCTAATCTTTTCATCAAATGTCTTGAGAAGTGAAGACCTGCTGTAGGTGCAGCAACTGCTCCTTCTATTTTAGCATAGATCGTCTGATATCTTTCTGCATCTTCCGGCTCTACTGCTCTTTTGATATATTTTGGAAGTGGAGTTTCTCCCAATTCTTTTAGTTTTGTTCTGAATTCGTCGTAAGAACCATCGAATAAGAATCTAAGTGTTCTTCCTCTTGAAGTAGTGTTATCAATAACCTCAGCTACCAAAGATTCGTCTTCAGTGAAGAATAATTTGTTACCAATTCTGATTTTTCTTGCCGGATCTACCAACACATCCCATACTCTGGTTTCTTTATCAAGTTCTCTTAAAAGGAAAACTTCAATTTTAGCACCTGTCTTTTCTTTATTTCCATAAAGACGTGCAGGGAAAACCTTAGTATTGTTGAAGATGAACAAATCCTCTTCATCAAAATAATCCACCACATCTTTGAATAATTTGTGCTCGATAGTTTGTGTTTTTCTATCAAGAACCATTAATCTTGCTTCATCTCTGTGCTCTGATGGGTGCTCTGCTAATAATTCCGCAGGAAGATCAAAATTAAAATCTGATGTTTTCATTTTTTAAATTACGGTTTAAAAATTATTGAAATTACTTGGTGTAATTTTCGGAGTGCAAATATACGACATTGAACACCCCTTTGTCAAGTATTATTTACAATCAAATTCAAAACGCTCATTTTATGGGGTATTTAACACGTCAGAAAGGCTATTTTGGCAAAAATTAAATTTCGGTATCCTACCTATCTGCAAAATCTATTTATTTAATAATCTGCATTCTGGTGAACATATCATTACTACTTTCAACTGGATATGATAGTTTGAAAAGGATAGATCTATAATACTTTGGTTTCCATTTAAAAACTGAAAATTATTATATAAATAACCATAATAAAGCACTTAAGAAGGTGAAAACATACCTTATAAGGCTTCAACATCGTATAGAAGAACTATAATTTCTGCAGTTAATAGTCAATGAATACATGATCCTAAACCATCATCAATGAAAAAACAGCTAAGTATTTTTAGCAGAACTTGTCCGGTTTAAAAAGTATTTAGTTGGTAAATCTGAATATTAAATGTAACAAAAGAGGGGGTAAACTCGACAAAATAAGACAGCAACACTATAAAAACAACGGATAAAAAAATATAAGCATGAGTAAATATTCTATAGAAGCATTCATCAACGAGACGAAAGAAAATCCTCAGCAAAGAGACTACTTTGAGCTGGAAACCAAACATCTTTTGGAAATCAATCTGAATAACCAGGCGGTATGGACAAAGAGAGGCAGTATGGTAAGCTATGTTGGAAATATCAGCTTCGAAAGATAGGGAATGCTCTCCGGAGGTATTGGAAATCTTTTGAAGAAAGCCATCAGTGGTGAAGGAAGCAAGCTGATGAAAGCAGAAGGAACAGGAAAACTGTATGTAGCAGACTCCGGGAAAAAAGTACGTATTCTTTATTTGAATAATGAATCGGTATGCGTGAACGGAAATGATGTCTTAGCGCATGAACAAAGTGTAAAAAGTGATATTACCATGCTTAAAAGCATTGCAGGTATGATGTCTGGCGGTCTTTTCCAGGTGAAACTTTCGGGAACGGGGCATATTGCCATAACGACACACGGAGATCCTTTGACTTTGCTGGTTACTCCGGACAGTCAGGTTTTCACAGATCCCAACGCAACAGTGGCATGGTCCGGAAACCTGAATCCTGAGCTGAAAACCAATGTTTCTTTCAAAAGCCTTATCGGAAGAGGAAGCGGTGAAGAGTTTCAAATGAAGTTTTCCGGACATGGATGGGTCTTAATACAGCCTTATGAAGAAGTCTATTATATGGAAAAATAAAGTAGACAATTATTAAAAGTAATTTTGAATATACAGAGTACATGAAATCATAATGATATGAAAACACTTGCAAAACTATTCTTTGTAATCATTATATTTCCCAATATAATCATTGCCCAGACCTCAAAGAAAAAGTACGAATACAATATAGATCTTCTTCATATGTCAGATAATGAGGTATCTGTTTCTTTTACTCCGCCCAGGAATAATCTTAAACAAGGGAAGTTTATTATTCCCAAACTGGTCCCTGGATTTTATCAGGCTATGGATTTTGGGCAATATATTTCGAACTTCACTGCGACTGATAAAAATGGCAAAAAAATAGCTACGGAACGTTTGGATAAAAACAGCTGGCTGGTAGAGGACCTTAAGCATGTCAGCAAAATATCATATCAGGTAGCAGGTGGATGGAACTCTTTAAAACAGGATACCCAAGGGGCAAAATCTCCCGGCAGTATGTTTAAAAAAGATAGTGTTTCCGTTATCAATTATAATTCTTTAGTAGGATATTTTGAAGAAATAAAAGATGTTCCTTACCAAATTAAGGTTACAAAAAACAAAGACTTTTATGCTTCTTCTGCATTGGATTATAAAAAGAAAAATGAAAATACAGATATTGTTTGGGCAAAAGATTACCGGGAACTCGTGGACTCTCCCGTTTTATATTGTGTTCCTGATACGACATGGATTAAAATAGGCCATACCGAAGTACTAGTATCATTTTACGATAAAAAAGAACGTCATTATTCACAGAAAATAGCCCGGGAGCTGGAAACTATTTTAAAAAACCAGCAGGCTTATCTGGGAGGAACCTTACCGGTAAATAAATATGCTTTCCTGATCTATTATGAATCTTCAAATGAAAGAGGATATATGGGAGACGGCCTGGAACATTCCAAATCTACAATATGCCTGTACAGTGCCGGAAATATGAATTTTCTCCCTGATGCTTTGAGCAGAGTGGCTTCTCATGAGTTTTTCCATATCATCACTCCTCTTAACATCCATTCAGAAGAAATTCAGCATTATGATTTTCTCAATCCTGTTATGTCCAAACATCTGTGGTTATATGAAGGTATGACGGAATATGCCACCATCCATATGCCTATAAAACAAAAAATGATCAGTCTGGACGACTTTGAAAAAAGCCTGGAAGAAAAAATAAAAGGCATGAAAGAGTTTGACAACAAACTGTCTTTTACGGATCTGAGTAAGAATGCAATGGAAAGACAGGATCAGTATATGAATTTCTATCAAAAAGGAGCCTTACTAGGCTTATGTTTAGATATCAGATTAAGAGAACTTTCTGATGGGAAAATAGGTACTCAGAATCTAATGCAGATGTTGATGAAGAAATACGGAAAAGGTAAATACTTCAATGATGATGAGCTTTTTGATGAAATTGCAAAAATGACTTACCCGGAAATACGTACATTTTTTAAAGATTTTATAGAAGGTACTCAACCTGTTCCTCTGAAAGAATATCTTACAAAAGCTGGTTTCAACTATGATGAATCTACAGGAAAAGTTAGTCTTTTACCTAACCCTGATTCAAAACAGTTAGCTTTAAGGAAAGCATGGTTAGGTCAATAAATCTTATGTCATATCATTCCTGAATTTACAGGCATTTTATTATAAAAGGAATAAATGAAATTGTCTTTAAATAGATAAAAGAGGAAGACCACTCACTACAGTAGTTTTCCTCTTCTATCTTCTCTCTTCCAAGTTTAATTAAACTATAAAGCCTTATCCTTAACGTAAATAATACAATTATTGATTATCTTTAATAAGAAGTAATTCAGCGTTATATTCAAAATACATTATCTATGAAAAAAACACTTTCAGGATTGCTATTAATGATGATTCACCTTGCTTATCCACAGATTCAAAAAGTCAGACAAGTGATCGATTCATGTGTAAAAAAGGATAATTTCAACGGTTCTGTATTGGTCGCCAAAAGCGGAAAGGTTGAATTACTTACTTATAAAGGTTTATCAAACCGACATTATGACATTCCTTTTTCCGATGAAACCATGTTTCCTATTTTCTCACTTACCAAAACGTTTACTGCCGCTCTGATCATGCAGCTTTACGAACGGGGAAAAATTAATTTGGATGCTACTATTTCCACTTATTATCCAGAATACAAAGGTGAAGCCGCAACAAAGGCAACAATAAGAAACCTTCTTACCTACAGCAGCGGCAGAGATAACAAAGACCTCAGCTCACCCGAACTTATTCACCAGGCTTATGATAATACCATCTGGGATCTGGATGATTTTATTACGACTTACCTCTCTGAAAAACTGGTTGACAAGCCCGGCACGAAGTTCAGCTACAACAATGGTGACTTCATACTTCTCGGAAAGATTATTGAAAAAATATATCATCAGCCTTTTGAACAGGTTCTCAAAGAGCAGATCCTAATTCCGCTCAATATGCAGAACACCGGATTTCTGCATCATAATGATATTATTAAAAACATTGATGAAGGCTATTGTGCTGACGAAAAAGATGCTTTTGCTCTTCATACTCCTACCAATACTTATATTGACAATTTTTATTCGGCCGGAGCAATGTATTCCACTCCTAAAGATCTTCTTATTTTTGACCAGGCCATTTTCAGCCCTACTTTATTCAGCAAAAATACATTGCAAACCATGCTTACTCCCGATAAGAACCTTGAAGATACAGCTCTTGGTTTCTGGGTATATCCAAAACAGTTCGGATCAGTCAATACAATATTTGTAGAACGTCAGGGTGAAGGCTATGGGCATAGTGCCAACTGGGTTCACTTAACAGATAAAAACCTTACTTTAATTATTCTCTCCAATACAAAAGACATCAAATATCTGAATACAATGCGGGAGAAGTTGATTATGGCGTACTACGGTAAATAGTTAAGAGTTAAGAATTGAAAATGGAAAGTTGAGAGTGATGAGTTTTTGGTTATCATTTACAAATTTTAAATGAATGGTCTGTAATTATATTTAAAAAAAAGCTCATCACTCGCCATTTTTAATTTTCGAATTTCCATCTTCAACTTTCAATTCTCTCTCCAAAAGTTTTAATATATTTAAGAAAAAAATAGATGGAGAACAGTACTTCCCGCAGAAGTTTTATAAAAACTGCAACTTTGGCAAGCTTTGGAGCTTTGGTTTTACCCAATTCTTTATTTGCCTATTCCAATGATTTTAAAACTGATAAAAAAGTCCGTGTCGGCTTTATTGGAGTAGGGCTTCGCGGACAGGAACACGTAAAATTGCTGGCGAAACGCAGTGATGTAGAGATCATAGCTTTTGCGGACCCTGATAAAAGAATGCTTGCAGCCTCTCAAAAAATATTAAAAGACAATAATAAAACCGCTGCCCAGGAGTTTTCAAATGGTGAATACGACTATCGCAATCTTTTAAAATCAAAAGCAATAGATGCCGTTGTGATCGCTACTCCATGGGAATGGCATCTTACTCAGGGCGTTGAGGCAATGCGTGCTAAAAAGATTGTGGGAATGGAGGTTTCAGGAGCTATAAAGCTCCAGGACTGCTGGGAGTTTGTGAAGGTATATGAGGAAACCAAGGTTCCTATTTTCATGATGGAAAATGTCTGCTACAGAAGAGATATTATGGCTATTCTGAATATGGTACGTAAAGGAATGTTCGGAGAGCTGGTTCATGGAAGGGGCGGTTATCAGCATGATCTGAGAGGGGTTCTTTTCAATGACGGAGTTACGCCTTACAATTCAGGAACTGAATTTGGTGAGAAAGGTTTCAGTGAGGCAAAATGGAGAACCGAACATTATGTAAAACGTAACGGGGAGCTTTATCCTACTCATGGACTGGGCCCGGTTGCGATGATGATGGATATCAACCGGGGAAACCGTTTAACGAGATTATCTTCATTTTCTTCAAAATCGGTGGGACTGCATAAATATATTGTAGAACATCCTAAGGGAGGGGAAAATCACCCAAGTGCAAAAGTAAAATTCAACCAGGGAGATATTGTCACAACACAGATTGCCTGTGCCAATGGAGAAACAATACTTTTAACCCACGACACCAGCTTACAGAGACCTTATGATTTAGGATTCCGTGTACAGGGAACTGAAGGATTGTGGCAGGATTTCGGCTGGGGAGATTTCAACCAGGGGCACATCTATTTTGAAAAAACAATGAACCATACCCACCGTTGGGATAATACTGAAAAATGGATGAAAGAATATGATCATCCAATGTGGAAAAAGTTTGAGACTACCGCTGCCGGCGCAGGACATGGTGGAATGGATTTCTTTGTGATGAATACATTCATTGAGTGTATCAAACGAAATATAGAATTTCCGATGGATGTATATGACCTTGCTTTGTGGTATTCTATCACTCCATTGAGCGAAGAGTCTATTGCCAAAGGCGGCCAGGTAGTTGACATCCCTGATTTTACCAATGGAAAATGGAAAACCCGTAAACCTGTATTTGGAATGACCGATGAGTTCTAAGAAGACCTTACTTATATTAGCAGGAGGATTGGGCAGTCGTTACAAAGGCCTTAAGCAGGTAGACGGAATACTCAGCAATGGTTCTCCGATTATGGAATATTCTATTTTTGATGCTCTGGAAGCCGGCTTTAATAAAATTGTTATTATTGTCAATAAACTAATTCCTCAGAGTTATATTGAACGGCTCAATACCATATCTGAAACAAAAGAGTTTGAACTGCAATGGATCTATCAGGAAATCAACAGTATTCCGGTGCAGGGATTTGATTATTCTGAACGTGAAAAGCCATGGGGAACCGGTCACGCTGTTCTTTGTGCCAAATACACCATACAGGAACCCTTCGTGATGATCAATGCTGATGATTTTTATGGTAAAGCAGCGTATCAGATTGCGGCTCATGAAATTGACTATCATCATATTTCCGAGTCGCAGTTTGGCATGATTGCTTATCCCGTGGAAACCACATTAAGCGGTCATGGGGCGGTAGCAAGAGGAATCTGTACACTGGATGATGAAAATTATCTGATCACGGTAGATGAGCAGACTTCTATCCGAAAGATCAACAGCTCTATCATTTATACAGAGAATGAAAAAAACATAGAAATATCACCTGATACATTGGTATCAATGAATTTTTTCATTTTTCATCCCCGTATTTTCTGTTCATTAGAAGCCTATTTCTATGATTTTATAGAGTCTGACCCCAGTCCTGCACAGGAATTTTATATTCCTTCTGCTGTACAAAGAATGATGGATGAAAAAAAAGTAAAGGTTTTGGTAAAGTCCTCACCTTCAAAATGGATGGGCGTCACTTATGCTGATGATAAAAAGAATATTAAAGATTTTCTGACCGCAGAGATTCAAAAAAACAGATATCCGGAAAATGTATGGAAATAAATGATATTATTATCCAGTTTATAGGTTCAAATAATTACAACCTCTCTCCTATCACTGAGGGACTGATTAATACGACTTACCTTTTGGAAGATCTTGACCGGAAAGAAAAGTTTATCCTGCAAAAGATCAATCAAAATGTATTTAAACAGCCGGAGGTAGTCATCAAGAATCATGTAATGATTAATGAGCTTCTCAGGTCAAATAATTATCAATTTCAAATTATAGAACCTATCCCCTCCCTTACCCATCAACTTCTGGTAAAAGATTCAAATGGACAGTCATGGCGTATGCTAAGCTTCGTGGAAAACAGTATTACATTCCTTACCGCTCCATCTTTAGAGACCGCTTTTGAAGCAGCTAAAACCTTCAGTTATTTTCTTACCATCGTAAATACTGAAAAACTGCCTGCTATTGAAGATACCCTTCCTGATTTTCTCAATTTTGAGAAAAGAGTAGCAGATTACAAAAAATCACTAAAAGATGCAGCTCCTCATTTAAGAAAAAATGCAAAGGCTGAAATAGAAATCACCAACCAACTTCTGTCCTTACCGGATCATTGGATAGAAATGGAGAAAAGCAATCAAATCCCGAAACGAATCATCCATGCAGATGTAAAAATAAGTAATATTCTCTTCGATCAAAATCATCATCCGTTAGCTGTAATTGATCTGGACACCATGATGATTTCTACTATTTTATATGATTTTGGAACGATGATCCAGTCCTATACCAATACAACCCATGAAGATGACGGAAGTGCCGAAAACAATTTCAACCCAGAAATGTATAAGGTTGTAAAAGAAGGCTTTTTATTCTATCTAAAGGAAAAATTGACGCCATCAGAATCTCAAAACCTTGATTATGCCGCACAAGTCGCCATTTATATTCAGGAGCTTCGTTTTTTAACCGATTACCTGAATGGGAGTACTTATTATTCTACAAAATATTCTGAACATAATTTGGACCGGACTAAGAATCAGCTTCACCTGTTGAAAGGGTTGAGAGAATATCTTGGAAGTAAATAAACTACAAAATATTTTTAACACTTTAGTTATTTTAAATATTTTAAAATAACAATATTCTAACGCTCTCATACAAGAAACTCAATAATCCTTTTCCATTCTTCAATCTTTTTTTCAAAGGAAACTGTATGAAGCGGGCTCGTTGAGGGCAATAAAATAACTGGCAGCCTGTAATTTTTTCCCAAGAGTTTCTGCAAATTTTTATAAGATTTTCCGCCATTACAAAAAACCACTTTGATATTTGGGTGGTTTTCCAGTAATTCTGCAATCTGATTGGCTTCTTCATTTTTAATTTCTGAATCCAGGCTTCCTTTTCTTTCACAGGAGTCAATGACATCCCAGAGGGCAATATGATGTTTCTTTATGGTTTCAATTCTTTGCGTATAATCTTCGGTAAAATCTTCCTTCAGCAGTTCAAAAATGATCTTCCAGAATTTGTTTTGCGGATGGGCGTAATATTGCTGCATTTCCAGCGATTTCACTCCGGGAATGGATCCTAAGATCAAAATTTCAGATTGATCATCAATAATTGCAGAAAATGAAGAAATCCGGTTTTGCATATTCAAATATATAAATTTTGGTTAAAGCCATTTGAATTTTTAATCATAAAAAAACGGGCCAAAGCCCGTTTCTATTGATATTAGAATTAATATTAATTTTTAATTCTCCATTAATTATTAAAGTGTTTCCTTCAGCCAGTCGAAGAATTCTCTCTGCCATACCAATCCGTTTTGTGGATGAAGTACCCAGTGATTTTCGTTCGGGAAATACACCAGTTTAGATTTCAGTCCTCTTAGTTTTGCAGCCTGAAAAGCTTCCTGCCCCTGTTCGTACGGTACACGGAAATCTATTCCTCCCTGAACGATCATAATCGGCTTATTCCACTTTTCTACGAAGTTACTTGGGTTAAATTCTGTATATGCTTTGGGCAATGGTTTTTCCCACGGTGAACCTAGATCCCAGTTGGCAAACCAAAGTTCTTCTGTAGTAAGGTACCACGATTTCATATCAAATAATCCGTCGTGTGCAATGAATGTTTTGAATCTGTTTTCATGAATTCCTGCCAGCATAAATACGCTGTATCCTCCATAACTTGCTCCTACAGCAGCTACTCTTTCTCCATCTACGTATGGTAATGTTTTAGCATAATCTGTTGCAGATAGATAATCTCTCATTGGCTGCCCTCCCCAGTCTTTAGAAATATCTTCATTCCATTTCGTACCCCATCCCGGCATACCTCTTCTGTTTGGAGCTACTACGATATAACCGTTTGCGGTCATCAGGGCAAAGTTCCATCTTACGCTGAAATATTGTGTCAGTGCAGACTGTGGACCTCCCTGGCAGTATACCAACGTAGGATATTTTTTGTTCGGATCAAAGTTGGGCGGATAGTGGAACCATACTCCCATTTCTTTCCCGTCTGAGGTTTTTACCATTTTCAGTTCAGATTTCCCCTGGGCTAATTTAGCATAAGCATCTTTGTTAGCTTCGGTCACCTGCTTCATTTCTCCATTTTTAAGGTTCACAGAGAATAGTTCTGTAGCATGGTTTACATCTGTTCTTCCTACTACAAGGGAAGATTTATTATCTGTAAAGATTTCATTAACGTCAAAGTCTCCTTTGGTAATCTGCTGTACTTTTGAAGATTTTGAATCTAAAGAGAAAAGTTGTTTTGTTCCTCTGTATGCAGCAGTGAAGTAGATTGTTTTTGAATCTGCTCCCCAAAGAACATCTCCTGAAACACTTTCATCCCAGGCGGAAGTAAGATTTGTTGTTTTCCCAGACTTCCAATCCATGATTTTCACATCATTTTTATCCGCCTCATAGCCGTCTCTTGCCATACTTTGCCACACCAAAGATTTCCCATCCGGGCTGAACTTAGGGTTAACATCATAGCCTTTGTTTGATTCTGTCAGGTTTTTAGTAGTTCCTGAAGCCATATCATAAGCAAAGATGTCTGTATTTGTACTGGTTGAGTATTCTTTACCGCTTTTAGGTTTTGTAACGTATAAAAGCTGTGCAGAATCCGGGCTCCAGATAAAATCTTCAGCACCCCCGAAAGGTCTCTGAGGTGAATCCCATGTTTTTCCTTCCAAAAGATCCTTGGCTGCATCTGCTTTATCGGAAATATTCACTACAAATACATGGTTGTATTTTCCTTCGTTGTAGTAATCCCAATGTCTGTGGTTCAGATCTGTATATACCTGAGCAGTGGTTTTAGGAGTATCAGCATATTTATCTTTTCCCATTAATTTTTCTACCAAAACCTGCTTGCTGAACGCTATTTTTTTACCATCCGGAGAGATAACGATATTGTCAGCTTCTCCGATTGTATAAAATTCTGTCCAGGTTTTTCCGGTATCTTTAGAAAGATAGATCTTGTCCCCTTCCTGCGCATAAATACCGTTCTTATCCCACTGAATCAGCGCTTTTTTGCCGAAATCGATTTTAGAGGACTGATTATTAAGAACATTTAGAAAATAGTTCTCACTTTTTGTTTTCTCTGTTTTCAGATCTACCTGTCCAACTTTATAAATAAGGGAAGCCTGATCCGGTGAAACTGCCTGTACTCCTACTTTTTTCAAAGTCCAAAGAATTTCAGGCGTCATTAGTTGTTGTGCGTTCATTAAAAGCGGAGCTGCCAGAGCCAGCAGACTGTACTTAAGTTTCATATGTTGCTATTCATTTTTAACGGAGCTATGAGATGCGAGTGATTTCATAAATCCTTTTATTAAATTCAAAGATTGCCAAAGTTAACTATTAAAATAAAATGAACGAAAGAATTAACATTTAAGTTTTCTAAAAATGAAATAAATGATTTATGCTCTGGTAAATTTTTATAATTTTATAAAAACTAAACTAATACCCATTTTCATGAAAAAAATCTCTCTTCTTGTGTCATTCTTTTTATCATCATTGTTTTTTTCGCAGATAACGATAAGTCCTTATGCCAATCATTATAATACTTCTTATCAGGCCACTATTACGGGAAACGGAACGATTTATTATACGACTGACGGAAGCACACCAACACTAAGTTCAAGTTCAGCAACCAACAGTGTGGAAATTCCTATTAACCAGAATAAAGAGATCAAGGCATTTCTCGTTAACGGACAGGGGGCATCTTCAGCTGTAATCAGTAAAAAATATTATACCGGAAGTATTCCTAGTGCGGATATTTATTTTAAAGCTCCTACTACATGGACATCCGGAAGCTGTGTAATGATTGATATGGTTAACCCAAATTCAATTAACGGATTTGTAATAGATGCTTTTTGGCCGGGAGTGACAATGCAGCCTGCAGGATGCGAAGGCTGGTACAGGATCAACAGAAATTTTGAAAATGCCAATGTAAGTTTTAATAACTGCTTCCCTTATGAAAATTTTCCTCAAGCGATCAGTACCGGTATGATCCCGGCGGGAAGTACTTTGTACTATGATTTTACGGATGGAATTATCTCTACTCCGCCTTCATGCTTGTTTTTAGGAAGTAAGGAAATTCTACCCAAAGGTAAAGATGTTTTGATCAAGGTTTATCCAAATCCTGTTTCAGATATTTTAAAAGTAAATACAGACAGGCCTTTCCAGGAATACGAGATTATAGATGTTAACGGAAAAACAGTATCAAAGGATCAGTTTACAAAAGAAATCTCTATCAATCATCTTATTTCAGGAAATTATTTCCTAAAACTTAAAGATGCACAGGGCGATTTGGTTTTACTGAAATTCATTAAGAAATAAAAGAATACATCCATTATTACAGCAATGAGGGATTATATTTAATAAAAAAGAAAGAGTTCTGTACAGTACAGAACTCTTTCTTTTTAAAATATTATTTATTTTTTTCTAATCTCCATCTGAAAACATTGAGTTGGCCAGAGAAGTGACAAGAGATAATAGTATACTAAAGATAAATGCCCACCAGAAGCCATCCACAACCATACTGTCTATGAAGTAGTCTGCAATCAGAACAATCGCGGCATTGATCACCAATGCAAAGAATCCTAAGGTGATAATCGTCAATGGAAGTCCGAAAAGACTTAAAACAGGTTTCACAAATATATTCAGGACCCCCAGTACAATGGCAAAAATGATTGCTGAAGAGAATGCTTCAAAATGTACTCCCGGTAAAATTTTGGTTAAAAGGTATGCAACTATGGCTGTCACAAACAATCTGATAATTAAGTTCATTTCGTTAATTTTTTAATGTTTATGGGGTTTGTTGAGCAAAAGCCATTCCATTTCAATATTTTTTTTTTCACAAAACCCTTTATTCATGGATATTTGTTCGGTAATACCATGACTTTATTTTATTTTCATCATTGTAACCAGAGAAGTAGCAACATGACTTTCTGAAGATGTTTTTTCATCCAAAACATAAATTTCTGTCCTTATTACACTGATCTTTGCTCCACCTTTTATGACATACGATCTGGAAATAAGAGCATCTCCTATTGCAGGGCGGAGGTAATTTACTTTCAGCTCCACGGTTACTACATAACAGTCTTCGGGATAGTGGCTTACTGCGGCATATCCGGAAGAAACATCCACCAATGATGCAATCATAGCTCCATTGAACATCCCTGCTTTTCGGGTCATCAGTTCCATTTTGGGAATTTTCATGGAGATAAAATCCGTTTCTACTTCCAGTAATTCTGCTTTATAGAACTTCAGGGTTTCTGAGCGTTCAAAGCTGTCTGTAATGAGTTTTATTTTTTCTGGTGTCATGAATTTATTTTTAAACAAAGGTAAGTGCTATAGTATTTTCACTCAATTATATTTGGAAATATAAGCAAAAATTATACAAAAGAGCCGTTTCACAAGTCACGGAAACGGCTCTTCATCTGCGTTTTCACACGCTATCTCAAACTAACAATAACTCTTCAGAGGCGGTTGAAGTTTTCAGATGATAATCTTCTTTAATCATATCAGCAGCTTTTTCTCCAATCATAATTGCGGGCGCATTGGTATTTCCGGAAACTACATCCGGCATAATGGAAGCATCTGCTACGCGGAGTCCTTTTACACCATATACTTTTAACCTGGGATCAACCACGGAATGGCTGTCTATACCCATTTTACAGGTTCCGGTCATATGATGATAGGTAGAACATGATTTTTTGATATAATCAATCACTTCTTCTTTGGTTTTACCTTCCCCCGGATAAATTTCACCGTCATTCCATTCTTTCATCGCTTCTGTCCTTCCCATTTCACGACAGATTTCTACACAGCGGTAAAGGGCTTCAAGATCGGATTCTTCAGAAAGATACATCGGATTAATTTCCGGTGGTGCAGAAGAATCGGAAGAGGTCAGTTTAATATATCCCTTACTGGCAGGTCTGATAAATCCGGCACAGAAAGTAAACGCATTTTCAGGACCTGTGAATCCGGGACTGTAATAAGGAAGTCCCATAAACAAAGGCTGCAGATCAGGGAAAACCATTTCTTCTCTGCTTTTCCAGAATAGCTGTGCTTCCAGCAAATTGGCTTCCGGAGCTGGAATTTCTTTTTTAGCTTTAAAAATAACGCTCGTCAAAAGGTGATCCTGAAGATTTTTACCTACTCCCTTCAAATCCTTTATTACTGAAATACCCACTGATTCCAGCTCTTCTTTATCTCCAATCCCTGAAATCATCAGAAGTTTGGCAGATTCTATAGTTCCACAGGATACAATGACTTCTTTATCTGCTCTTGCTTCCAGTACTTCTCCATTTCTTAGGTACTGAATTCCTACACACTGGTTTCCTTCAAACAATAACTTTTGCCCCATGGCATTGGTTTGAATATCCAAATTCGGGCGGGATTTAACAGGATCTAAAAATGCTTTTGCTGTAGAGCATCTTTTGCCGTCTTTTCCTACGCTCAGATGATTAAGCCCGGCTCCCCAGATTTCTTTATTAAAATCATCTGTTAAAGGGTATCCCAGTTCTTTACAGGCTTCGATCGCACTTATTGAAATTGCGTTCGGATGCTTGATACGGCTTACAAAAAGCGGTCCTTCCCCTCCATGCACCTGATCTTCACCGTCTTCATGAGTTTCTGATTTTTTAAAATAAGGCAAAACACTTTCCCAGTCCCAGCCCACACATCCGTTATAGGCCCAGTGGTCATAATCCTGCTGGTGGCCTCTGATATAGATCATTCCATTGATAGAGCTTGAACCTCCCAATGTTTTACCGCGAGGCCAATACCGGGAATTTCCTCCCGCACTTTCCTGCGCAACGGTTTGATAGGCCCAGTCTCTTTCGGTATTCCATATGGCAGGCCAGCCTGACTGGTCCTGAACTTCAGATACCTGATCATCCGGTCCTGCTTCCAACAGGAGTACATTTATATTTTCATTTTCACTTAATCTATTGGCTACTACAGCTCCTGCCGAACCGGATCCGACAACTATAAAATCGTATTTCATGAGTTTTAATTTGATTTGTTACTTTTTGATACTGATTACTTTAGGAACCGTTACCGCTTTTAAGCCTTCGATTCCGAACTCTACTCCATAACCGGATTTTTTTGCACCCCCAAAGGGTACAAAAGGGTTAATAGCACCGTGCTGATTGATCCACACCGTTCCTGCTTCCAGTTGAGCAGCCACTTTCTGTGCCTGGTCAAGATCATCGCTCCATACTGAGGCCCCCAATCCATTTTCCGAATCATTAGCTTTGCTGATCGCTTCTTCCAGCGTTTTGTATTTAATAATTGGCAGAACCGGCCCGAATTGCTCTTCATCTACGATTCTGTCACCATTATCAACATTTCCAACAAGGGTTACCGGAATGAAATACCCCTCCAGATCCGGCTTCTGTCCCTTAAATAGGAAATCTGCCCCTATGTTTTCGGAATCAAGGATAAGATCCTGGATTTTATCGTACTGCATTTTATTCTGTATAGGCCCCAAAACAGAAGTTTCCTCTGCTCCGTTCCCCATTGGAATATGAGAAGAATATTCTGCCAGTGCATTCACGACTTTTTCATAGTCATCTTGATGTACATAGAGTCTTTTCAGGCAGGCACAAGTCTGGCCCATATTTAGAAAGGCACCCCAGAAAAGATTTTCTATATGCTTTGCCACATCCAGTCCCGGTACAATAATTCCTGCATCATTCCCGCCGCACTCCAGTGTTAAGCGTGCCATATTTTTAGCAGAAGCTTCAATTACTTTTTTCCCTGTGGCAATAGAGCCTGTAAACATGATTTTTCCGATTTCCGGATGTGAGGTAAGGTAACCTCCCACTTCACCTCTGCCGGTAACGACCTGTAATAGATCTTCCGGAAGTACAGTATTGATCACTCTGATCATTTCCAGACTGCAGAACGTTGTATATTCTGAGGGTTTTATAATCACGGCATTCCCCATTCTCAGAGACGGAATGATCTGCCAGATCGCAATCATCAAGGGCCAGTTCCATGGAGCAATGGCTGCTACAACGCCAATTGGGTTTCTGTATAGAATGTCTTTTCTGGTTTCGTCTTCAAAAACAATTTCTTCCGGTAAATCCAGAGAGGCCGGAACCTGCGTCCAGCCTACACAAGCCTGCATTTCAAAATTGGCTCCCGGACCGCTGAGAGGTTTTCCCTGTTCTCGTGTGATCCATTCTGCAAGATGTTTTGAATTGTTTTGTAAGGCTTCCGCCACTTTCAGTAAGATTTCCTTTCTTTCCTCATCTGGCCTTGCTGACCATAGCTTTTGGGCTTTTTTTGCTTTTCCGATTTTGGCTTCTATCTCTTCCACGGAAGTATTGGCAACTTCACCAATAACCTCTAAAGTAGAGGGGTTTAAGGATAAAAAAGCAGTATCTACGGTATTGGCTTTTTCTATGAATGATGTATTTTCCATTGTTCTAAATAATTTTGTATTTTACATACCCCGAAAATGACGAAAACATGATATAAATCATTTGCTTATTCTCTATATTTTTTAACCTAAACTCTATGCTATAATGGAAAAGATCGAAGAAAGAACTGTTTTCAGTATTCCTTTCGGAGAATTGAATGTATTCGAAACGAACGTAGTATGCCATGATTTCCCTTTCTTTTTTGAAAAACCTGTGATCACTCTTATGCTGAGTGGTAATAAGATTATTCGAAGTGAGGAAGAAACTTTTGAGTTTAATGAGAGAAGTGTGTTTATTCCGCCCTGCAATAAAGAGCTGAGCATAGACATCCATCCTGTTTTCCGGGAGCCTACGAAGTGTCTGGTATTGGATATAGAGCAGGAGTATATTGACAGTGTTTTTTCTGAAGTTATTGAGAGCTGGCATCCTGACTGGGACAGAACAGGAATTATGATGAAAGAGAATGCAGTGAAAAAATTTGTAAGTTCGGATGAGTCTTTATGGAGAAGCCTTACGAATCTTTATAACAGAAGAATAGACGGAAGTATCTCCGGAACATCGGATTTTCTTTTAAGCTTAAGCCTTAAAGAACTGATCTATGAACTGATGAAGACCAATGCCAAACATATTCTGCTGCAAACTGATAAAGCTGAAAATATGCAAAACGGACTTCAGGAGGTGGTTCATTTTATCAAACAGAACTACAAAGAACCTATTACGATAAAAAAGCTGGCCGGGGTTGCAGGAATGAGCGAAGCGAATCTGTTTAAAAAGTTTAAACATTCTTACAACTGTACTCCTGTAGAATATATTATCCAATTAAGAATAGAACATGCTAAGCAGTTATTGATCAGTAACCCGGAAATTGGGATTAAAAATATATGTTTCGAATCCGGATTTAATACGCTGGAATATTTTTACAGAAAATTCACTCAGATCACCGGAAAATCTCCGAAAAAATTCAAAATAAATTAAATCTGTAAAAGAAGCCTTCATGATGAACATCAAAAAAGTTTTCACGATTGTAAGCTCTCTGGTATGCTGCCTTTTGCAGGCACAAACCCTTCATTTGTATGGAGGCGCTGATCAGAATCAATATCTGGGATGTTTAAATTGTGATACTTTTGATAAAAACTCAGTCTGGAACAAGTATAGTGATTATGGGAATGCATTCAGTTCAAAATCGATCTGGAATTCTTATGGAAATTATGGAAGCTCTTACAGCACTTATTCGCCATGGAGCAGCTATGCGTCCTACCCTCCCGCTATTGTTGATCAGGATGGCAACTTCTATGGATATCTTACCCTGAATACCTATAAATCTGAAAGGTCAGAACTGGAACTGGCTATCATTTTATGTAAATACCATGAAGATATCAAAACAGATATTGACAGATGGTATGATAAATTGTTCCGGTAAATTGAATCTGTTTCAACTTTTTTAATAATTGGCTAAGCACAAGTACGCAAATTATATCCTAAAAAGGAACTCTAAGATCAAGGTAAGTCTTCACTAAAACCTGAATGCCATACGCTCAATCCGGAGAAAGCAATTATTAAAAGACATAAAAATCACTCTAACTGAGGGATTAAAATTTATTTCTTATTTGGAACGCATTCACATGAATAATCATGTAGATCTTGCATATCATCACAAGCACCTACTGACAAACATTCGAAATAGTTATTGTATTATCTATGATCTGAGAGAAAACATAGGAATACATTAATCAAAAGAATTGTAAAGAGCCTTTTCTGAAATTCTAAAGCTGGACACACAGGCATCGCAAATTCATTATCCTATGTGGTTGAGAAAATGGGATAACTATACCTGTAAAATAAATTTCATCAGTTTTAATGCTTTGTTTTTTTATTAATTTACCGACACAATAGCATCTAAATGAATAGATTAAAATAAATTAATATAGTTGAAAAAACGCTGTATTACCCATTGATTACATTGTTTGTTAAGTCACTTCAAAAAGATTTAATACTCTATTCAAAAATAAATATCCATCTTTGCAGCCTTAAAATCAAAAACGCTAGTTTATTTCATGAGCATTACTTTCAAAAAGCGACTATTCATAGCGCTTGTATTACCAACGGCAGCCTTATATTACGGGCAGAGTACGAAGGATTCATTAGAAAAGTCTAAATCCATTGATGAGGTGATGTTAGTGGGAAGAAACCTTTCCCAGACCGCCAAAGAAAGAAAAACCCCTGTTGCAGTTTCCAACATTAAGGCAGCTGAAATTCAGGAGAAATTGGGAAATAGAGAGTTCCCAGAAATTATGAAGTCTACTCCATCCGTGTACGTTACCAAAGTAGGTGGCGGATTTGGAGATAGCAGAATTAACATGAGAGGTTTTGATGGCGCCAATATTGCGGTTATCATCAACGGACAGCCTGTTAACGATATGCAGGGAGGTACTGTATATTGGTCTAACTGGACCGGGTTAGCAGATATTGCGAGCTCTATTCAGATTCAAAGAGGTTTGGGAGCCTCTAAATTTGTAGTTCCGTCTGTAGGGGGAACCATCAATATTGTAACCAAAGCTACCGATTCTGAGCAAAAAGCAATGATAAAAGGAGAAGTGGGCAACGACAATTACTCCAGACTATCAGCAATGTATTCTTCAGGGTTAAAAAACAAA
Source organism: Chryseobacterium sp. 14P4.3.2 (assembly GCF_057799275.1). Classification (NCBI taxonomy): domain Bacteria; kingdom Pseudomonadati; phylum Bacteroidota; class Flavobacteriia; order Flavobacteriales; family Weeksellaceae; genus Chryseobacterium; species Chryseobacterium sp. 14P4.3.2. Next base: position 62,192 of record NZ_JBYOKO010000015.1, on the reverse strand, counting down.
TGGGGAACAACGGTATTACTATCCCGCTGGCAGGGTGACGGTTATATTAACGGAACCAAAGGAGAAGGGTATTCATGGTTTTTCTCTACAGGATTTAAGCCGAATGAGAAGCATGCATTCAATTTGATTGCAACCGGAGCACCACAGGTACACGATACAAGAAGATCTTCTGCAACCGGAGCTAATGTAGCCACTTTACGCCAGCTTGACAGCTACGGAAGAAGATACAATCCACAAACAGGAATGCTGAATGGTTCTGAATTCAATTTAGCCCCCAACTTCTATCATAAGCCTATTGCCTCATTGAACTGGGACTGGAATATTAATGATAATCTGAAACTATCCACAGTTGTTTATGGCTCATGGGGACGTGGCGGCGGTGGTACGGGACTTAATGGTTCCATTAAAAATGCCGGCGGACAAACCATGAACTTCATGAATTATGGTGCGGGTGGAGACGGAACTATCAACTGGGATATGATCTACCGTTATAACAGAGGAGGTATGGTAACAGATTATAACGGAAATACTTTCCAGAAATCAACCTTTACTGCTCCTGCAGGTTCTCCTGGTGACTACAACGGACAATATGTAGCTACTCTGAACGGTACCAATGGTATCGTGAGAAAACAAAGCATCAATTCTCATGACTGGTATGGAGTAATTGCAGATCTTAATTACAAAAAAAATAACTGGACCTTTAACGGAGGTATTGACCTTAAAACATACAAAGGAGCTCTTTATGACATCGTTACTGATATGCTGGGCTCAGATGCATTATTTGTACCTAATACGGTAAATGCTCCAAAGGGTTATTATATAGACCGTACCGTAAAACCGGAACCTCTCACGAAGCTCAATAATGCACAGAAAGTATCAATCTATAATGAAGGTTTAGTAAAATGGGCCGGTATCTATGGAATGGTTGAATATAGCTCTGAAAAATTAAGTGCATCCGTTCAGGGATCAGTTTCCGAGCAATATTACAAGAGAAGAGACTATATGCTGTATACTCCTGGAAACCAGGAAACCAAATGGTATCATAAAACAGGTTATATTGTAAAGGGTGGTGCCAATTATAATATAGACGAGCATCATAATGTATTTTTCAATACTGGTGTTATTTCAAGACAGCCGTTATTCAATGCGTTATTTCCATCTAACCAAAACATCTACAATGATGCAAAGAATGAGAGAATCTTCTCTCTGGAGCTGGGATATGGTTTCAAATCGCGTTATCTGGATATTAATGTCAACGCCTACAGGACACAATGGGATGACAGGTTTATTTCAAGAACATTCAATGCTACTCCAGCAGATATTGCCAACTTCTCCCAATTAAAACTTGGTAATGCTTATTTCTACAATGCTCTGAATGTAGGGCAGGTTCACCAGGGAATTGAGCTGGAAGCAAAAGCAAGACCTCTTACTAATCTTAGGCTTAGAGGAATGGTATCATTAGGAAACTGGAAATACAAAGGAAATGCAAATTTCAACATCATTGATATTCAGAACAATCAGGAGGTTTCCGGAGCAACGGGAATGATCAACATTAAGGATCTGAAGGTAGGAGATGCTGCACAAACAACAGCAAGCATTGGTGCTGACTACAATATTACCAAAGCTTTCAGCATTGATGCCAACTGGGAATATTATGACAAACTATATGCACAATTCAACCCGATCAACTTCCTTACTGAAGCAGCAAGAGAAAAAGGGATTGTAAGATTGCCAAGCTATCATTTATTTGATGTAGGTGCTACTTATAAATTCACGATTGACGCGAAAAAATCTTTAACATTAAGAGCTAACGTCTACAATTTATTCAATAAATATTATATTTCTGAGCTAAGTTCTAATATTTTCACCAGTGATAAGATTGCCAGTGGTCCGGATGCAGGAAGAACATACCAGGACGCAGGTAGAGTCTATCAGGGAATTGCTGATGGGAATACAGGATTTTTAGGCTTTGGAAGAACCTGGTCTATTGCAGCCACGTTGAGATTCTGATAGAATCCATATAAGTACTGAAACAATCAAACCCGCCTTTCATGGCGGGTTTTCTTATGTTGATCTAATGTATCAACTCATATTTTATATGTACAATGTTTAAAACTTCAATATCTTAGGCATTTAAAAACTCTTCTGTATCAATGATTAGCTGTGATGGACAAATGAATTTAGATATGACAATCTCTTCCTTATTTAGCAGATTTTAGAGTCAAAACATTACGAAAGCAGTACCTGAAAATCATCAGTTAATGACAATACTCCTTCTGTTATGCTTTCCGAATGGGTGCTGAATCCTTTCAGTTTTGAAGTTTTTCCTTTTAAAACCAAATCTAAAAGCTGTTTATCAGACAGTTTTTTACCGAAAATATCAAAAGTGATTTTAAAGCCACAGTTTTTAAAATCGGAACAGCCCACAGCGGTTTTACCTTTGATCAGGTTATGCTCTTTGCATTTCGGACATTTTGTTTCTTCCCAGGACTGAAGTTCTTTTTTCTGTGTGGGTTCTCTTTTTTTCTTTTCCTTCACCACTTCTTTTTCTTCTTCCTGAAGGGTGATCACTTTTCCTTTCCCATACACTACTTTGTCAGTAAGCTCTGTCACCATTTGGATCAGCTCCTCTTTAAAAAGATTGGCTTCATACTCTCCTTTTTCAATTCTGCGAAGTTTAGATTCCCATTCTCCTGTAAGTTCCGGGCTCTTTAAAAGCTCATCTTCAATAGTATCAATAAGCTGGATTCCTGTTTGTGTAGCGATCAGGTTTTTCCTTTTCTTTTCGATGTATTTTCTTTTGAAAAGGGTCTCAATAATGTTGGCACGGGTAGATGGTCTTCCGATACCGTTATTCTTCAACATTTCACGCAGTTCTTCGTCTTCTACCTGTTTTCCGGCTGTTTCCATTGCTCTCAGCAAGGTTGCTTCCGTATAAGGTTTTGGCGGGGTGGTCTTTCCCTGATGGATCATGGGATCGTGAGGTCCTGTTTCTCCTACAATAAATTCAGGAATAGTCTGCTCTTCTTCCTTTTCTTTTTCTTTATCTGTAGATTCTTCTTTAGGCTCTTTTGCGTAAACGGCTCTCCATCCCGGTTCCAGAATCTGTCTTCCACTGGTTTTAAAAGGAATGGTTCCCACTTTCCCTTCCACCAAAGTATTTGAAATTTTACATTCCGGATAGAAAACAGCAATAAAGCGTTTGGCAATAAGATCATAGATCAGCTTTTCTTCCCTGCTCAGGTTTTGAGACGGTGGAATTTCGGTAGGAATAATTGCATGGTGATCGGTTACTTTTGCATCATCAAAAACAGCCTTTGATTTAGGAATCGGTGCTTCCAGCAATGGTGCAATCAAATCCTGATAAGGATACATCTTCTGAAGAATCCCTCCTATTTTCGGATATAAACTTTCCGATAGATAGGTAGTATCAACACGTGGATAGGTTACGTGTTTCTTTTCGTAAAGACTCTGTATATAATTCAGCGTATTTTCAGCTGAATACCCATATTTTTTGTTGGCTTCTACCTGAAGTCCGGTAAGATCAAAAAGTCTTGGATTTTTCTCTTTTCCTTCTTTAATTTCAAAAGAAACAATTTCAAAAGGATTTACTTTAAGGTATTCCAGTCCTTTTTCGGCACGGTCAAGGGTTTTTAAACGGTCAATCGCTGCGTTGAAAATAACGTCACGGTATTTCGTTTTCAGTTCCCAATATTCTTCTGTGTTAAAAGCATCAATTTCTTTCTGACGCTGAACCAGCATGGCTAATGTGGGGGTCTGAACTCTTCCAATGGAAAGAACAGCTTTATTACCACCAAATTTTTTAGTAAAAAGTCTTGTGGCATTTATTCCCAATAACCAGTCTCCTATAGCTCTGGCATTTCCGGCCAGATAAAGATTTTTATAATCTTCCGCGGGTTTTAAACTGGCAAAACCTTCTTTGATTGCTTCTTCCGTCAAAGAGGAAATCCACAAACGCTGAATAGGCTTGTTGCATTTTGCCTTCTGCAGTACCCAACGCTGGATCAATTCTCCCTCCTGCCCGGCATCCCCGCAGTTAATGACCTCATCACATTCTTCGACTAATCTTTCAATCACTTTAAACTGATTTTCAACGCCTTTATTCGGGATCAGCTTTATACCGAAGCTGCTTGGAATAATAGGCAGCAGAAATAAATTCCAGGATTTGTACTGAGGTCCGTAGTCGTGAGGTTCTTTCAGGGTACAAAGGTGTCCGAACGTCCATGTCACGCAATAGCCGTTCCCTTCCATATAGCCCTGTTTAGGCGTGGTAGCGCCTAATACTTTGGCGATATCTCTGGCAACACTGGGTTTCTCGGCAATACATAATTTCATGAACTCGGGTTTATTGTAGGGCTGCAAAAATCGGGATTTTTTTTGACTTTAACTAATTTAGTTGGGAGTTGATCTTTGATAAGTTATAGGCACGAATATCATAAGCCTGCCAGCAATATTAATAATTATGAGCTGACAGACATTACTTTTTCTGCACCGTTTATGATATTCAGAACCAGCCTTTCAATAAGAAAATTTACATCCTCAGCAAACTTCTCCCTCAAATAACCCTCTTCAGTATCATGTCCATACGCTATCTTTTATAGAAGTCAGGTTATTTTTTTAATGCATTCTTCAATTGTACCAGATTAGATTTTAAAACCTCCAATCTTGGAGGTTTTATTTATGAGTCTTATATGTTCCGACATAAGGTAATAATTCATTATCTAGATCTTTTACATATCCTCCTTTAGGTATATTTTCCATCAAAGTATTTAAAGGATAAACTTGTTATGCTTTACAAAAAAACACAACAAGTAATACCATTAAAAATATAAGTCTCCTTTTCATTATTGTTTCGTGAAAATTAAACCTTCTGTTTCCGGAAGATATATAGTCCTGTCAGGGTTTCCTGGACAATTCTGTTCGGTGATAACTGTACTATTAGCTCTATATGTCCAAGAGATCTGTGTTGCATTAAGCTTTTTTAATAGAATCTTCCCCCAACCGACTCTGCAATTAGTACCTTCATAATATAAAACTACACTACCTAAATTAGGGTTGGTACCAAGGCTAATAATATTATTCAAAAGAGTTATCCCATTTTGAGTATCCTGTAATACTTGCCCTGTTGCATTTTTAACAATATATTTTATTACCAAAGCATCTTGGTAAAATTGTTTGCTATTTACTTTTGTGGGCCTATTATCTTCTTTAGTAATAAATAAGGTAATTTCATTTCCCTCATGATGAGTCTTATATGTTCCGACATAAGGTAATAATTCATTATCTAGATCTTTAACATATCCTCCTTGTGGTATATTTTCCATCCAGGTATTTAATGGAAGAGAATTTTGTTGAGCTTTACATGAAAAGCTATTGGTAAGGGTTAGAAAAAAAATAATGTTTAAGTATAATGTTTTCATGATTGTTATTTTTTATAAATTATGGGCAAGGAATTTCAGTTATTGTTCCATCCGAATTTAAAGTTATTGTATTTACACTGCCATTATCATCTACTCTCTGCAATATCATCTTATTTTTATTGATATTCATATTATCTAAGATATCAAAAAATAATTGCTCTACCCCTTTGTGATTCAATGTAGCTCCATCATTATCCGAATAAGGAGAAACCGGTAATATAGAGGCCAATTCATTTTCTCTTCGTGAATATCCCAATACGATAGAATTCATATCATAATTTGCAGAAGAAATTGTTCCTGCATCTTGTATAGAGCCATTATAGCGTATAATGTAATGAAAGTACTTTACTCCTCCCTGGAAATTTTCCGAACCTATCACTCCAATAAAAATATCGCTAACAGTACTTGGACTTCCGGAAGTAATTATGTTTGTAAAAAGACTTTGAATATCCGGTGGTGAGAAAATGTTTATCCCTGGCCCAGGATGTGAATGATAAAATCCTTTAATGCCCTGTAAACTTCCAACATCCCATTCTCTCTTTTTTCCTTCAGTTACATTTGTTGTGCTACCATCCATTTTCACTTTGAAGCCAAATTCATTTGCGCCATCTATGTTCACCTTTTGTTTTAATATTTTTACTTTATCCTGTAAAGCAGAGTTGTCAAGTATACCTTTTGTTTTCTCACAAGGATCTGTAGACTCATCCCAAACTTCTACACCGGAACCGTCATTGCATCTTGGAGTGAGTCTGTTCATACTTTCAGACATCATATATACCTTAGTCTGTCCGCATCCGTCAATATATACTGCACCAATAAGTGTTCCTCCGGAAAATAAATGATGACTCAGTTGGTAATCTCCACAGCTTCCTCCAGATGGACCTGGAGTGCCGCCACCGCCACCACCGCCGCCGGCCCCGCCACCATACATACCTCCTCCATTGCCTATTCCGCCACCGCCGGATCCGCTTCCATTACCATCTCCGCCTCCCGAATCCCAGCCGCCGCCTCCGCCTATACCACCGCCTCCGGAGCCTCCGTCATTTTCTCCTCCCATATCATCACTAGGGCATGGCGTATAGCCTTTTGTATAGGTTTGTTCTGCTGTCTTTACTCCGTCAGTATCATAAGATGCTACGGTTCCGCTGAATGAGGTCAACTCATCTATTGGATCTCCTGAAAAACCACCATCAGGTTTGTATTCTATAATTTCTGCCCGTTCAAAAACGCCGTTGTTTTCTTTTATTTCAAAGGTATAAAAGGCCTTTTCACGAGACGTATTTTCCATCCCGAATACATAATAGGTCACTGAGCCTTTCTTTTTTTCTATAATAAACGAGGGGTCTATGCCAGAGGGTAAGGAATTCTCTTTACGGGCAGCTGATTTTGAAAGGGTAATGCTGAAATCCTGTCTCCCTGTCTTCTTATGGATATATTCTTCAACTTTTGGGATATCTTTCAGGGTAACAATCCTGAATTTTGAAGCATTAGAACCATTATGTCCTCTATTCTGTTCAGGGATATAATCGTTACGGCAGGAATGCAGAAGGAAAGAAAAGATCACCAGCTGTAAAAGCCGGAAAATTAAATTTTTCGTCATAATCATTTTGTTTTTTTGTTAGTTAAATATATAAATTATTTTTATAACTCTACAAAAGTGTGAAATAAAAATAAAATAACAATGCCCTGTTTTTGATGCAGGTTTATGTTGGGAAAAAAATTATATTTGTTCTATTCAAAAAAATATTTCGGGCTATGAACACTACTATTGGGAAAAGAATAAGAAAGTACAGGGAAGAGAAAGGCATCTCACAGGAAGAGCTGGCAGAAAAGCTTCATATTTCCCGGTCTACCTACCAGAGAATAGAAAACGGAGAAACCAACTCCTGGGTCAATCATATCCAGAATATATGTGCGTCTCTGGACGTTAATATGGAAGAGATTATGAAACCTGAAGAAGGATATGTACAACTGAATAACAATAATGATTCTTCAAATGACAACGGTAGTGGCGTAATTCAAAACCAAACCATTAATTATAATACACCTGAAAAACTGATAGAACAGTACGAAGAACGCATCAGAGAGCTGAAAGACCAGGTAGAATACTGGAAAAGTAAAGCTAAAAAGCCATAATATGTCTTTTCTTCCCAGGAAGCCTGCTGCTGCCCTGTGGCATACTTTCGGGAGCACCCGAAAGGCAGTATCACCCCTGCGCCACCTTTGCGGGAAACCCTGAAATCTCCCTGCACCCTCGCCGGGCAGTTTCGGATCTTACTGATCTCTCATTACTGTATAGAAATTGATTGGGTATATTAAACAACAACAGATACGCTCTAACCTCACAGGTCATGAGCATCAAATATTCAGATATCCAATACTATTTTTATTATAAAAGGCCGCTTCCTCCGCCATAATGATCAATCACCTTTACGCCTTTATCTAAATTCTAACAGAATATCTCAATATCTTTTTCAAATTCGTCCTCCGGACCATCGCCTGTCATAACCAGATTTAAACCGTCTCTTCCGTCAAAATGGTATTGATCTCTCAAGTCGAAATACTGCCACAAAGGCTCCTCTTTATCAAATACAAAACTTATTTCGAGTCCCAATCCCATATCTTTTTCTTAAAAAGTAAATATAACAAAAAGCCCCCTTAAAAAAAGAGGGCTCTATCAACAATAGTAACGAAACTAAGTTCATTATTTCTTTTTTACTTCTGCAATGGCTTCTGAGATCCCGCCCCCTGCAGTTTCAAAGAAGGCAGGGCCAGCCAGCAGATATACTTTTTCTAATTTTTTGGTGGTGGATAATTGATGTTCTTTCAAATAGTTTTCAGAACGGTTGGCATGGACAATTCCTCTTACTACATTTCCGGCTATCAAGGCGGTTGGAGAGTCTATTCCGGCATCTTTAAGATCGCTGGCAAAAGCAAAATTGGTAACGCCCAATCTCATAGCTTCACGAGCCGCCACTTCGCCTACAGAAGTCATTAAATCGGGTGTGAATTTATTACGATCACCTAAACCGATCAATAATAATTTCTTTGCAGACATTGATCCTGCGGGAGGCGTTATTAAAATCGTTTCCAAAGAATGTCCCTGAAACTGTCCTGACTTTCTGATATTGGTCAGTTCACCTTTTAAAGCTTCGTCCAGGTGTACCAAACCATTTAAACTGGCAGGTAAAGCCGGAGCATTGAAGATGTCACCTTCCGTATATTCAAAAACACAGGCTACCTGAAGATCAGTATTGGCTGAAGAAGGACCTTGTACCCAACCTATGATGGAGATTCCGTCTACCGAGCCCCAGTTTTTGGAAGTTCCTATGGCAGCGGTCTTTGAAGCAGCTGTAGTAGTTGTCTGTGCAAAATTTAAAGCAGAGAATGCTAAAGCTGCAATTACTAGTGATTGGCTTAGAATAGTTTTCATATTTTTTGTTGCTGGTTATTTTGTTGCCGACAGAAAGTTCTTTTTTTGATCTTTATTTTATAAAGTCATTGGAACTTCCATGATCAGGATCTCTGTATCGTCCTGCAGTATTTTAATATTCAGGTCTTTGATATCCCAGACTCCGAACCCGTCTCTTTCTTCTACTTTCTGACCTTCAATTTCTGCGCTTCCTTTAATGATAAAGAAATAGGCCCCGTTTCCTTTTTTCTTAATTTCATAAACCGTTTCTGTATCTTTATCAAAAGTCCCCAGATGAAACCATGCATCCTGATGAATCCATACCCCTTCATCATCCACATTGGGAGATAGGATTTGCTGAAACCGGTTATGGCTTTTTGTCTTGTTTAGAGTGATCTGGTCGTATCTTGGAGTTACATTTCTTTTATTCGGGTATACCCAGATTTGCAGGAATTTTACGGACTGATCACTGTTTCTGTTGAACTCACTGTGCATAATTCCCGTTCCCGCGCTCATCACCTGTATATCTCCACTTTTGATAATGGCTGTATTGCCCATGCTGTCTTTGTGTTCAAGATCGCCTTCCAGAGGAATACTGATGATCTCCATATTATCATGAGGATGGGTTCCGAAACCTCTTCCCCCTTCTACTTTGTCATCATTAAGCACTCTCAGAACTCCGAAGTGCATTCTTTCAGGATTATGATAATTGGCAAAACTGAATGTGTGCTGGCTTAATAACCAGCCGTGATCCGCTTTTCCTCTTGAATCAGCTTTATGGATGACAGAGTTTTCTTTGATTTTTGATTCCGTATTGGGAAGATGATTGTAGCCGATAGGTTCTAATGGTTCAATCTCGTCGATCTCATTTTCCATAGTGTTCGTAAGAGAAGCAGATGCTACAAACATTCCTGTTCCCAATAGTCCTTTTTTTATAAAATCCTTTCTGTCCATATCAAGTAGTTATTTGTTCGTTTTTGATATGACAAATTTAGATAAATGAAAAGGGCTGCACATTTAACTAGTTTAATAAATCACCTTAATAAAAAAATATTTTACTTTATTGTCTAAACCAGTTCCATTGCTTTGGCCAGCCTGTAAGCTTCAATGGAGTTTTTTACCTGCAGCTTCTGAAGAATATTCTGCCGGTGTCTGTTGACGGTGTTTAAGCTGATATCAAGTGATTCTGCGATTTCTTTACTCATTTTACCATGAGCGATCAGCAAAAGCACCTCCTTTTCCCTTGCCGACAGTACATCGGTATATTTAAATTCATTGTAATACAGCGTAGCACCATTCATGGAATTCACAATCACCCCATTTTCGTGAAGCAGGGCATTCACATTGTTTCCGGATATATTATAAATACAAAGCCCCAGCCTCACCTTATCTTCTTCTACAGCATAAAACATACGGTGCAAGACCGTCAGATATTCTCCTGAATGACTGCGCATTCTAAGATTAACAGCCATATAATAATCTGTCCACTCAGCCATTGGAACCTCTTTCAAAAAATGGAAAAAATAATGTTCCAGAACCAGCTTTTTTCTGACATCTTCAGGATGTACTTTACTGAGTATTTCATCTTCCCAAATAGAAGATATTTCTATTTCTTCCCCACAACGGTCATCCCCGATCAGCGAACTCATACCGCCATAGTGAATGGTGCTTCTTCTGGTTTTAAGGTCTGTCAGCACACAGATGGCATTTTCAATTTCGGAATACATTTTTGCAACGGACCGGTACTTTAACCATATTCCGGAGGTATCCTTGTTTTCAAAAGACTGGTCTAATAATGCTTTGTCAAGTTTAGCTTTAATATTCATCGTATGGTTATTTCTAACTATTGAATTCTTTTTTTGGGGAAATTACCTTTGTAAATATAGATTTTTTAATGATCATTCTATGAAACAGGGGATCAGTTTCACTCAATAACCTCCTGTTTTATACTAAGCTTATATTATACTTTTTTTAATGAAAAAATTATTACTAGCAGCATCACTGTCTTTCATGACAGGATTCCTGCACAATGTCAGAGCGCAGCGTTTAGAAAAGATGAATTGGTTCAATGAGCCTGAAAAATGGGAAATAAAGGATAATTCATTATCCATGTTTGTTACTCCGCAAAGTGACTATTGGCGTATTTCACATTATGGATTTACGGTGGATGATGCTCCGTTTTATTATTCAACCTATGGTGGTGAATTTGAAGTCAAAGTAAAAATTACAGGTGATTATAAAGTCCGTTTTGACCAGATGGGACTGATGCTTCGTACGGACCCTCAGAATTACATTAAATTTGGAATTGAATATGTAGATGGAAAATATAATTTAAGTACCGTAGTTACCCATACCACAAGTGACTGGAGTGTCATAGAACTGAAAGAGAAACCACAGGCCGTCTGGATCAAAGCGGTCAGACGCCTGGATGCCGTTGAGATCTTCTATTCCTTCGACGACAAAAATTATATCATGATGAGAAATGCTCATCTGAAGGACAACACTCCTGTTATGGTCGGCTTAATGGCTGCCTGTCCGGATGGGAATGGTTTTAATGCAAAATTCGAACATTTTCAGGTAAAGCACCTTCCTGATCATAGAAGACTGGAGTGGCTCAACAAAAACAAATAATATCAATCATATGAAATTTGATACATAATCCTCTAAAATCAGCTAAAGTAAACTCAGCCTTTATCCTATAAAACCTTGTGGTTGTGGAAAAGGATAAACAGGTAAAGGTTGATTAAGGATTTTTGGATTGATGATTAAATTATTTCATTCCTGTAGGTACTTCTTTTATTAAAAAGTTGTACCTATTTCTCTTTTGAAGCAAGACGCTTTCTGATGGTACTCACAAACTCCTTTGAAACACCAAGATAGGAAGCAATATAATATTGGGCCACCCTTTGCGGAATGGAAGGATAGACCTTGATAAATTCAAGATACCGGTCTGAAGCAGTTTTTGAAATGGTATTCACCAGGCGGCTTTGAAGTGTTGTCAGGTTTCTCTGTACCAGCATTCTGAACACTCTTTCAAATTTCGGAACTTCACTTAACAGTTTTTCTTTCGTTGTTGGGTTCAGTATATAGATTTCCGAATCTTCAAGCGTTTCAATATACACTTTAGAAGGTTTCTGATCCTGAAAAGAAGCGATATCACTGATCCACCAGTCTTCAATGGCAAATAATAAGATCACTTCAGAACCGCTGTCATCCAGACAATACATTCTCACACACCCTTTATGAATATATCCTTCAAACTGGCAGATCTCCCCTTCTTTCAATAAAACAGCCTTTTTAGGAAACGACTGGCAGGTCAGTAAGTCTGTAAATATTTTTTCTTCTTCCTCTGTAATGGTGATGAATCTTGTAATGTTTCTGGTGATATTTTCAAACATGAGTCAAAGTTTATCCCTGCAAATTAGGAAAAAGACTGTAAACTTCATTCTTTAAAAGACCGCTTCCTCCGCCATAATGATCAATTACCTTTACGTCCTTATCCAAATTCTCACAGAATACTTTAATATCTTTTTCAAATTCGTCCTCCAGACCTGAACTTAAAAGAACAATATCTACTTTATTTTCTTTTATATATTCATAACAGAAGTGTTCATCGCTTTGGATTTCAGCTGCCCAGCCTTCGTTGTTTTCAATAATTCTTTTTAAGACCGCCAGAATCTCCTGATTCTTTCCGATTACTAAAAAATGGAGTGTTTTCATTGTAATTGTTTTAATAGTTGAAAATTAAAAATTGAAAGTGGGCAATGAATCATTTGCACGTAAAATTAATCATTTCCAGGTATGCATTTTCAATTTCTCACTTTCAATTTTCAACTCCTAAAGATGTTTATTTCCCGTTATTTTCAATTCATTCAGGTCCAGCTGTGATTCTGCTTTTCTGATTTCATCATCGCTGAACAGTTTTTCACGTTTCATTTTAAAAAGCTCTTTTCTCTGATGCTCAAAAATATCAAGCATGATCTTGTGGTATTCTTTCATATCATGCTGTCTGTTGCTGCACATTTCAATGGAACTTAAATGATTTTGATGGAGTGTGATATCATTTTCCAATGCTATTTTAAGATTTTCAACCAGACTGTTGCTCTCTATTGAACTTTCATATTCCTTATTAAGCCTGTTCACAGCAAGTTGGTCAAGTCTCATCTGAATTCCTGCCTGCTGCTCGTGGGAAGGAAGAATAGAATCAATCTCTCCGATTTTGGTTAATTTAATAATCAGCGGAAGCGTCAGTCCCTGAAAAACCAATGTCACAAAAATAACAATGAAGGTAATAAAAATAATAAGATTTCTCATCGGAAACTGAGCCTGGTCATTCATCATCACCGGAATAGAAAGTGCCGTAGCCAGAGAAACAACTCCTCTCATTCCTGCCCAGCCTATTATTAAAGGATTTTTCCATCCCGGGCTTGGATCCTGACGTGCTTTTTTGCTCAGCCATCTAGGAATATGAGCAACCGGATAAATCCATAAAAGGCGTACCACAATGACGATGAGACTTATCATTAAGCCATATTGTATTCCATCCATTAAGGAAGTTTCTCCTAAACCGTCGATAATGTCCGGAAGTTCAAGGCCAATTAAAACAAAAACCAATGCGTTCATTACAAAGATCAGGGTATTCCATACGCCTGTCATATTGATCCTTGTTGTTCCAGTTTTAAACATCTCATGGGCCCTGAAAGACATAAACAAACCTCCGCTCACCACAGCCATCACCCCTGAAAAATGAAAATGTTCAGCAGAAAGGAACAAAATGTAAGGAGTCATTACCGTAAGAGCGGCATCAATAGCCGGTGTCGTAGGCAAAAACCTGTGAATGGCATAGAAAATATGGGCACCCACTATTCCTACCACTATTCCCATCCCTGCCACAAGAAAGAACTGACCTGTTGCTTCATGCATGGAAAAAACACCTGTCATTACAGCAGCCAGTGCAAACCTGAAGACGATCAGTGAAGAGGCGTCATTGATCAGGCTTTCACCTTCCAATATGGCGATGGTTCGCTTGGGAACTTTTAATCCTTTTAAGACCGTTGTTGCAGCCACCGCATCAGGCGGAGAAACAATTCCCCCCAATAAAAACCCTAATGCCAAAGTAAAACCGGGAATCAGCATCCGGGAAGTAAAAGCCACCACCAAAGAAGTCAGGAATACCAATCCAAAAGCCAGCAGGCTGATGGGACGTTTCCACTTCCAGAAATCATTCCATGAGGTATACCAGGCCGCTTCATATAAAAGCGGGGGCAAAAAGATTAAAAATATAATCTCCGGATCCAGTTTTAAAACCGGAACACCCGGAATCATGCTGATACCCAGTCCCGCAAGGACCAGAAAAATAGGATACGCAATTTTGATGCGCTGTGCCAGCATAACCAGAAGCATAACGATTAATAGGAGTCCCAGAATTAAAAGTAGTTGTTCGTGCATTTTTTTAAGCTAAAAATTGAGAGTTGAAAGTTGAAATGATGAGGTTGTGTCTTTGTAGAAGCTGAAGAAGGATAAAGAGGGGTAAAAAGAAGAAAAGAAAAATTGGTAATTCTTAATTCTCAATTTTTCATTATCCATTCTCTCCAACCCTCCTACCCGCATCTTCTTTATAATTCCTCCTTCATCCAAACATCATTATATTCCTCCGGGTGTCTTTTGAACTGAGCATGGACGTAAGGGCATAAAGGGACAATTTTCAGATCGTTTTCCCTTGCATAGGACACCAGTCTTTCCAATAAAATTTTGGCAAAACCTTTTCCTTCGTATTCCTGATTAACCTCAGTATGGTATACTGTCAGCTTCTGCCCGATCACTGAAATATCCATTTTTCCTGCTTTATGGTTGTCTGAGAAAAGTTGAATTTCTCCTCTTCTTCCTTCTAAAACGATTTCTGTTCTTTCCATTTTTTTGTTTTTAATTATTGATTCAAAATTAGTATTCTTTATAGTTCTGCCCGATGATCTATGATAAGTTCGGTAGCAGTTCTTTTTTGCTGCACTTATATCTTTAATTTTAATGCTAAATTACAGCTCAGGGAAATGGTGTCCATTTAACTGGTTTAATAAATACTTTTTCATTTAAAACCACCTACTGCTTTATATAATTCTTAAAAAAAACATCTTATTTTATCTTTTCTATAACGCTGTATTTTAATAAAATTTGGTTTTTAAAATATTTAAAATAGTTTTACCTAATTAAGAGAGCATTAAAAACAAACACCAAAACACTACAAATCAAACCATTAATCCATTAACAATAATTTAATATTCAAAAAGTCTACTTTTTTAGTGGACTAATAAAAATTATATTATATATTTGCAAACGTATTCAGGAAATAAAACAAAATGAAGGCAGAATTCAAGAATAATTCAATAAAGAAACATACCATCAAAACAATGATGATGGTTACCTGTATGCCTATACATCAAGAATACTGTGGTTGACCTTACTTTTATATGACATATTTTTTAAAGGCCCTACCACGATGTAGGGCCTTTTTTATTGAAGAACAAACAACATTAAAAAAATAAAAATGAGCAATTCTAAAAACAAATGGTTGATTCCATTGGCGTTTACAAATATCTATGTGATATGGGGAATTACGTTTTTAGCTATTTCATTTGGCTTAAAAGGTTTCCCCCCCTTCATCCTTTCAGGATTGAGATTTCTGGTTGCCGGAATTCTGATGATAGGATATCTTCTTTCAAGAGGAGAAAAAGCAAATTCACTGATCAACTGGAAAAAAAATGCAGTCACAGGGATTCTTATCCTTGCCGGGGGAACCGGACTTGTAGCCTGGGGCGAACAATATGTAACTGCTTCTGAAGCTGCAATTTCAATAGCAACCGGTCCTTTCTGGTTCATCGCTATTGACAAAAAAAACTGGAAATATTATTTTTCAGATAAGTTTATTCCAATCGGTTTGGCAATTGGTTTTGCAGGATTAATATTATTCTTAAAAGGAAGTGTCCATTCAAGTGCAGCTCATGCGGTGGGCAACAGCCATCTCCGTATTACGGCATTTATCGTATTGGGATTAAGTTCCGTAGCATGGGTGCTGGGTTCATTATATTCTAAGAAAAATCCGGCTTCACAATCCACTTTTATGAATATTGCACAACAGCTTATAGTAGCGGGATTAGTATGTTTTTTTATTGCTTTTATGAGAAAAGAATGGACTGGTTTTTCTATTTCAGCTGTTCCTTTATCAGCATGGTTCGGGGTTCTGTTTTTGATTTTCTTTGGATCGATAATCGCTTATTTGTCGTACATTTGGCTATTGTCCGTAAAACCCGCCGCTTTAGTAAGCACCCATACCTACATTAACCCTATTGTAACGGTTATTGCAGGCTGGATTGTTGCCCATCAAAGCATTAATGGAGGCCAGCTATATGGTTTATCTATCATATTACTGGGAGTACTTCTGACCAATGTCACCAAGTACTTCAGGCTTTCAAAACGGTCGAAGGTCAAAATCAGAAGACTAAGAAGATTTTTTAACAGAGCAGGCAGACGATATCAGCCAATTTAAAAAGTATACAATATCAAAATGATAGAAATTAAAAATATATCAAAAACATTTTATCAGAAAAAGCAGTCCTTCAAGGCACTGGATAAGGTGAGCCTCAATATCGAAAAAGGTGATATCGTAGGGATTATCGGATTTTCAGGAGCGGGGAAAAGTACACTGATCCGTACGGTAAATCTATTGGAAAGACCAGATGAAGGGCAGATCATTATTAATGGAAAGGATTTCACTAAGCTAAGTTCTAAGCAACTGGCTGAAGAGCGTAAAAAAATAGGAATGATTTTCCAGCATTTCAATCTTCTTTCTTCAAGAACTGTTTTTGATAATGTAGCTCTGCCTCTGGAGCTGGATAATAAAGGTAAAGATCAAATCAATAAAAAAGTCAATGAACTCTTAAAAATTGTTGGACTGGAAGATAAAGCCAACGATTATCCTAAAAGTCTTTCCGGAGGGCAAAAGCAAAGGGTGGCTATTGCAAGAGCATTGGCTAATGATCCCCATCTGCTGCTTTCTGACGAAGCCACCAGTGCACTAGATCCTGCTACAACACAGTCTATCTTACAGCTTTTAAGGGATATTAATAAGAGACTCGGAATTACGATTCTTTTAATTACCCACGAAATGGAGGTCATCAAAGCAGTCTGCAATCATGTAGCAGTGATAGACCAAGGAAAATTAGTAACAAAAGGAACTTTAAGCGAGATTATTTCGGATAAGGAACATCCGGTAATCCGTCAATTTATAAATTCAGACATCATGACCCTGCCACAGGAACTCAATAACCGACTGCAGAAAGAGCCAAAGGACGGTTTATTTCCGCTGGTCGAAATAGAACTTAATGAAAACATCAGTGTTGAAGAGCTTCTTTCAACGCTGTACAACCAATATAAAATCCCTTATAAACTTTTAAAAGCAGACGTGGAATATCTGGGAGATTCCAATTTTGGAAAACTGCTGCTGCAACTTCAGGGAGCTGCGGAAGAAAATCAGCAGGCTATCTACTATTTTAATCAGAATAAAATTCAAAATACAGTAAAAGGATATGCTTAGTGATGCGGTAATTGCCCTTTTGGCAAAAGGAACCTGGGAAACAGTGTATATGACGTTTATGTCCGGATTTTTCGGATTTGTACTGGGACTTCCGGTTGGGATTATGTTGTTTTTAACAAGAAAAGGACAGCTGATGGAAAACACTTTTTACCACAGAATTTTATCTATTCTGGTTAATATTTTCCGGGCTATTCCTTTTATCATTCTAATTGTATGGATGATTCCTTTTACAAGAATTTTAGCGGGAACTTCTATTGGAGTGAATGCAGCGTTGGTTCCTTTAAGTGTAGGAGCAGCTCCGTTCATTGCACGACTTGTTGAGAACAGCCTTATTGAAGTTCCACAAGGTCTTATAGAAACAGCAAGATCCCTTGGAGCTTCTCCGTTACAGATCATCAGAAAAGTATTGCTTCCCGAAGCACTTCCTTCATTAGTCAATAATGCAACGATCACTTTGATCACTCTTGTAGGATACTCAGCGATGGGAGGTGCTGTAGGAGCCGGTGGATTAGGGCAGGTTGGCTACCAATATGGATATATCGGGTATGATATTGTCATTATGAATACCGTATTGATCTTGCTTGTACTTTTGGTTTTCATTATCCAGTTCGCAGGAGACAGGCTTTCAAAAAGTTTTGACCATAGATAGAAAATGTTTTATAGGATTGGAGAGTTGAAAATGAAAAATGGAGAATGTGGAGTGGAAAATAATATATTCCCGATTCGCTTTCTTTTCCTTAGATCTGTTTAAATAGAAAATAAAATGAAAAAAATAAAGATTTTAAGTTTTTTAACAGCCGGATTACTTCTGTTCAACGCCTGTTCAGGAAGAAAAGATGACCCCAACTTTATTCGGGTAGGGATCACCTATGGCCCGGAACAGGAAATTGCTGAAGTCGCCAAAAAAGTTGCAAAGGAGAAATACAATCTGGAAGTAGAGCTTATTCCTTTTAATGATTATGTGGTTCCTAATGAAGCTTTGACTAATGGAGATATTGATGCCAATGCATTCCAGCATATTCCTTATTTAAGTGAACAGTCCAAGCAGAGAGGATACCACCTCGTACCGGTAGGAAATACTTTTGTATTCCCTATTGTAGCTTATTCTAAAAAAATAAAAAATATCAGCCAGCTTCAGGATGGAAGTACCGTTGTGATTCCCAATGACCCTACCAATGGCGGACGTTCTTTACTTCTGCTGCAAAAAAGCGGTCTCTTAAAATTAAAAGAAGGTGTCGGGCTCCTTCCAAAAGTCACTGATATTACAGCCAATCCGAAACAGCTTAAAATCATGGAGATTGAAGGCGCACAGATTCCAAGGGTTCTGGAAGACAGAGATGTTGTAGTAGGAATTATCAATAACAATTTTGCAGCTCAGGCCGGATTAAATCAGGAAAAGGAAGGAATCATTGTAGAAGATAAAGACTCTCCTTACGTCAATGTAATTGTAGCAAGACCGGACAACAAAGACAGCCAAAAAGTTAAAAACTTTGTAAAAGCCTACGAATCTCCTGAAGTGGAAAAGAAAGCTAAGGAAATCTTCAAAGGAGGAGCGGTAAAAGGATGGGATTAATGAATTGGAGTGGATGACAATACGAGAGTGGATAAGGGTAAATCATTTCATTTACCTTTTTTCTTTCTCAATTTTCCCCTCTTTACTTCTTTAAATATTCCGGAAACTTCCTGATGAATTTTCAACTTTTAACTGTCAATCAATCATGTGGCAGTTTTTTATTATTCATTTTTTTATTTTCTCAATTTGAGATAATAAAAATTTTCTTTACTTTTGTTATTCTTATCAAATAGAAAGGCATTATGTTAAAGAAAACCGTCATTATAAGTTTATTCACCTTTATTTCTGTTTCTTATATGGCTCAGACCAATACTACTCTACCGGTATATCTAGATGAATCCAAACCAGTAGAACAGCGTATTCAGGATGCACTTTCCAGAATGACTCTGGAGGAGAAAGTAGCTATGCTTCATGCGCAATCTAAATTCAGTTCACCGGGTGTTCCGAGACTGGGAATTCCGGAATTCTGGACAACAGACGGCCCTCATGGGGTAAGACCTGAAGTCATGTGGGACGAGTGGGACCAGGCAGGATGGACCAACGACTCTATCATCGCTTATCCCGCCCTTACTGCTTTATCTGCAACATGGAATAAAAAAATGTCATGGAACTATGGCAAAGCTTTGGGTGAAGAAGCCCGTTACAGAAAAAAAGATATCCTTTTAGGCCCTGGAGTTAATATCTACAGAACACCCTTAAACGGAAGAAATTTTGAATATATGGGGGAAGATCCTTATCTGACCTCAAAAATGGTAGTCCCTTATATTAAAGGAGTACAGTCTAATGGTGTGGCAACTTCTGTAAAGCATTTTGCCCTGAACAATCAGGAAATGTTCCGTCACACAAGTAATGTAAATGTAGACGACAGAACCCTTTATGAAATCTACCTTCCGCCTTTCAAAGCAGCAGTAACTGAAGGGGATTCCTGGACGATCATGGGAGCCTATGATATGTACAAAGGCCAGTATGCAAGCCAGAACCAGTACCTTTTAAATGATATTTTGAAAAAAGAATGGAATTATAAAGGAGTGGTAGTTTCCGACTGGGGTGCTGTAAACAATACCGAGCAGGCTATTCACAATGGCCTTGATGTTGAATTCGGCTCATGGACCAACGGGCTTTCTGCCGGAACCAAAAATGCTTACGACAATTACTATCTTGCCAAACCTTATCTTGATCTGATTAAGGCTGGAAAAGTAGGAACAAAAGAACTTGATGACAAAGTAACCAGACTGCTTCGCCTTGCCTATAAAACCACCATGAACCGCAACAAGCCTTTTGGAAATGTTGCATCTGAAGAGCACAAAGCAATCGCAAAGGAAATTGGAGAAGAAGGAATTGTTTTACTGAAAAACCAAGGAAATATTCTTCCTATTGATATCAATAAGGCTAAAAAAATTGCTGTTATCGGTGAAAATGCCATTAAGATCATGACGGTCGGTGGTGGTTCTTCCTCATTAAAAGTAAAATATGAAGCACTCCCTTTAGACGGAATCAAATCCAGGTTTGGAAAACAGGCTGATGTGCAGTATGCCAGAGGCTATGTGGGAGATATTGGCGGAGAATATAATGGCGTAAAATCCGGACAGGATTTAAAAGATACCCGTTCAGAATCTGAACTAATCAATGAAGCTGTAGAATTGGCAAAAAAATCAGATTATGTAATTTTTGTAGGCGGATTAAATAAAGCTGATTTCCAGGATAGTGAAGGAAATGACAGAAAAAGCTACGGACTTCCTTACAATCAGGACCACGTGATCACTGCTCTTGCTAAAGCCAATAAAAACCTGGCTGTTGTTTTAGTGACCGGAAATGCTGTAGCAATGCCATGGATCAAAGAAGTTCCAACTGTAGTACAGGCATGGTACCTTGGTTCTGAAGCAGGAAACTCCATTGCAGCTATTTTAGCAGGTGATGCTAATCCTTCAGGAAAACTTCCGTTTACGTTCCCTGTAAAACTTGAAGACAACTCGGCACATCAGCTGGGAGAATATCCTGGACAGAAAGATGAGCTGGCTGCAGGAAAAGGAAAGGATCAGAAAAACCCGATCAATATTACCTATAACGAAGGTATTTTTGTAGGTTACCGCTGGCACGACACTAAAAATATAAAACCATTATTCAGCTTTGGACACGGACTGAGTTATACGACTTTCGAGTTTGGAAAAGCAAAGGCCGATCAAACTATGATTTCACAAGACGGTAAAATCACTTTTACAGTAAGTGTAAAAAATACCGGAAAAAAAGCCGGAGCGGAAGTTGCCCAGCTATACATCAGTGATTTAAAATCATCTGTTCCACGTCCTGCAAAGGAATTAAAAGGTTTTGAAAAAGTATTCTTAAATCCTGGCGAACAGAAAGAAGTAACTTTTACAATTGATAAAACCGCATTAAGTTATTTTGATGCCGGCAAACACGATTGGGTAGCTGAACCCGGAGACTTCGAAGCACAGATCGGAAATTCCTCAGATGCTATTAAAACAAAAGTTAAATTCACTCTGAAATAAGTAAAAAACTGAAAGTTGAGAGCGCAAAGCTCTTCTATTTAATAATTATTTGATAGAATGCAAACAGATTCCGATGGGAATCTGTTTTTTTATTTTTCTTACAGACACAAAAATAGCAACCCTTGACTTGAAGATACTTTGTGAATAGGTGTACACTTAAAAACCTCATCCTTTTTTATTGGGAATCAGGCAGTTTTTTCCATAGGTAGAAATACTCCGTCTCTCACTTCTTCCCTCTTAAAACTTTCAGGTTCCATACAATGAAAAAGCAGATTCCATTACTGGGATCTGCTTGTATTTCTTCTGACAGATTTTGAATTATTTTCCTCCGCCGGAGTTTTTCTCTACATCGGTCTTCGTATTTTCTTTTACCTTCTGGTTTCCGAAACGCTTCACAAAAGTAAGTGAAACCCCATACCAATCCCATTTTGAATAATCCCTGAACGTTCCGTCCTGGCTGTAGGTAGTGGTATCAGAATAAGGTCTTTTAAAAATATTCATCAGCTGCATACTCAGTTCCATCTGCGTTTTAGGGAATATTTTGGTTACCGAAATATTGTGAAAAACATTGGTATTATTGGCATATGAATTTCCGTTATTCTGATTGGCAATTTCCATCCATGCGCTCAGATTAATATTTTTATTGAAAAGATTGGTGTAAGATACATTTGCAGATCCGCCCCAATAGCTGATATAATCTTTACCCCCAATCTGATTTTTTTCATTAAAATCCTTATTGTTAATATAATACCATCCAAATCCAACATTCACGTTCAGTTTATTTTTCATAAAATTCTGATTGGTATTAGCGAACAAATAATATTTCTCTACCTTACCATCAAAGTTCCCAGGCACAGAAACCGTTCTCCCGTTCTCCGTGGCATAGGTTGTCCAATAATCCTGATTGGTATGCATATATCTTGCAGAAATAAAGTATTTCTTCAAAATTCCGAACTTCAGATAAAGACGGTCATTGGGATTAGGATTCAGATATAAATTTCCTCTGGAATACGTTCCGTTAATATCAGGAACAAGGAAAGGATTAAACTCGGAATACCATGGTCTCCAGATGCTGCGGTTATAAGTAAGGCTGACATCGTATTTATCCGAAAAGGTATACTTCACCAACAAATTGGGAAGAAATGTACCATACGAATCTTTTCTTTGTGTGCCTGCAACATCCTGCCCCACCTTGTAGTCAATATACTCATACCGAAGTCCTACTCTGGTTTCCAGTTTTTTAAAAAACGTTTTACTGTAATTAGCATATAAAGAGCTTATATTATCCTCATAATAAAAGCGGTCATTTCTCGCAAGATTATAATATTCCGATTTGACATCATTCATACTGAATCCGTAGAGACTGTTAGGAATAACATTATTATTAAAATCTGTTTTACCTCCTACTTCCAGCGTTCCTCCTGATTTCCCTATCGGCTGGGTATAATCTACTTTCAGGTAATAATTACGCATTTGACTGTTGCTGATTGCTCCCAGCTCTTCAGGTTTTGACGACCCCTGCTTGTTGATCAGGTTATCATTATCATACCCGGAATAATTAGTTCCTATATTGATGTCTAATATTTTACTCTTTTCTTTATCATAATATTTATAGAAAAAATTGGTTCCTAAAGTACGGCTGAATCCCCATGTATTCTGAGTCTGGTGATAGAAGTTATCAGGCTTTCCATCTTCTGACAGTCTCCCGTCTGATTCTCCGAATGACAAGCTTCGGTTTTGAAAATACTCCAGAACAAGCCCGATGTTATTTTTATCATTAAGCTCAAATTCTGAAGTGGAAGAAAGAGAAGGGCTTTCATTTCTTGATTCTGTTTCAACACTTGTTTTATTAATCCTGTTAGTTTTATAACGGGTATCCAGTGTTTCATTTTTCTGCACGTAGGTGCCGTTGTTATAGCTTCCTATAAATGTTTGAGTAAATTTCTTCTTATGATAATTAAGATTGAAATTGGTATATTGAGAATTCTTGGTACTTTGTCTGTTGTTCAGTGAGATACTTCCTTTCATCCCTTCATCATCTCTCTTTTTCAAGACAATATTGATAACGGATCCGGAAGTTTCATATCTTGAAGACGGGCTGGTAATAACTTCAATTTTCATCAGGTTATCAGCAGGAATTGTTTTTAGGTATTCCTTTAGCTCTTTCCCTGTAAAAACCGACTTACGGTCATTAATATATACAGTGACGGTCTGTCCTTCTGCTTTTACAGCATCATTATTATCTATACTTACTAAGGGAGTCATTCTAAGAACATCCCAGGTAGTGTTTCCAGCCAGAATAGCACTGTTTGCTACATTGAAGACGGTTCTGTCTACTTTGGATTCTACTGTGGGCTTTCTGGCAACAAGGGTAACCGCTTCTATTTCTTTTGCATTTGTTTTTACGGTATCCTTTGCAGTCTGGGTCTGGGCAAATGCCAAAGAACCCGTTAATACCGCGATCGGAAATAAAATTACTTTCATGAGAAGTTTAGTTTTATCTATAAGACCACTATCTCCCCCTAATTGTTACATCTAAAAGTAAAAAAAATGAAATAAATATCTAATTCCCAATAATATAACAAATAATTTCTCAAACATAAATATGAAAATGATAACAATTCTTCAACAAAAGAAAACAATACCAAAAAACTCCATAATAAAATATCTTAAAAAATTCATTCTAACGCAAAAAAAAATTATTTAAAAATCATCTATAAATACTTCCCGTTAAACGGATCCAAAGTCCTTGTTCAATAAACTTTCATCAAAAAAAAGCCCGGATCTCACCCGGGCTGCTAGCAATAGCAAAATTACAAGGATTAATATTAAAAAATATGCTAGTTTAAACTTTCAAAATAATGGATAACACCTACTTCCGGCAGGTGGTGTTTATCCTGATTATACTCAGGTTCCTGATTCTTCGTATTTTCAAGGAAGGAATTACTGTAAAGGGCATAGGAAGGCTGTTCTGCCAATCCATTTTTCAGAAACTGGTGGGCTTCTACAATCGTTTTTCCGTATAGCTTTCTGAAATTCCCTATATTATATTGTGAAAACGACCCATAATGAACAATAAACTTTAGAGACAGATCAATGGTGGTACTTAAGCTTTTGCATAATTCTTCTATTTTCCTGTTGAAGGCATTTCTCATTTTCAAAAGCATTCCGGAAATCCTTTGATAAGAAGGATTTTCATCGTAGCGGTAAAATAAAATAGCATCTCCCTCAATTTCAGAAATTTCAAAATACTGATCATTCACATCAATAAGTGTAGACAATAGCTGCCTTACGATATATTCACCGGTATACAGTTTCGTATTGAATACAAATTCTGTAAATCCGCTGAAATCCGGAATAAGAATGATCCCCTCTTGTATAGTTGTCTTCATAATGATAATAGATTAAAAACCTGCTTCATCCTTAAAGACGAAGCAGATTCAATTTTACTTTATTGCCATCCGCCTCCTACAGAGCGATAGAGGGCTGTTATGGCATTCAGTCTCTGGGTTTTCAGAGAAGCCAGTTCCAATTCTGCCTGAAGCTTATTGGTCTGGGCAATGATTACTTCCACATAAGTCGCTGAGTTGTATTTAAATAACAAATCAGCTTTCTTAACAGCTTCATTAGTCTTCACAACCAGTCCTTCAGAAATTTTCTGCTGTTCTTCCAGTTTCTGAATCTGTACCAATGCATCAGAAACTTCTCCCACGGCTTTTAAGACCGATTGCTTAAAGCTTATTTCGGCCTGATCTGCCAATACTTTAGACTGCTCATACTGTGTTTTCAGCTGTTTCCCGTTCAGAATAGGCTGGGCAACTGCTCCGGCAACCATTCCGAAAAGAGATCCGGGAACACTGAACCATTTACTGATCTGGAAAGCATTCACTCCTCCCTGAGCGGTAATATTCAATGAAGGGTACATACTCATTTTTGCAACATGAATGGCAGCTGCACTTTTTCTTACCCCAAGCTCGGCTGTTTTGATATCCGGTCTGTAGCTTAGCAATTCTGAAGGAACCCCTGCTGTAATATGATCCGGAGACTGTACATTATTGAGGCTTGCACTTCTTTCAATTTTCCCGGGCATTGAGCCCGTCAGTAAACTCAGTGCATTTTCCTGCAAGGTCACAGAACTTTCAATAGCTGGAACAGATTTCAGAATCTGATCTTTTGCAATTTCCTGTTGCTGCACCGCCAAAGCTGTTGTAAGCCCCAGTTCCTGCTGCTTAGTCAGAAACTTCAGGGTATTGTCAGCATAGGTCAGGTTAGATTTTGTAATTTCCAGTTGAGTATCCAGCATCAGCAGATTATAATACCCCTGAACCACTGCAGCCACAACCTGTGTCTTTACAGCCTTTGCCGCCTCCTGAGTTTTAAGATATTCAGCTAAAGCCTGTTCTTTTCTTCCTTTAATCTTCCCCCAGATATCAGCTTCCCATGAAAAATTGACAGATGTAGTATAATCTTCCATATATCTTTTTCCCATGAACTGTCCTGCCATCATTCCGTTCATACTGTTGTCTGACGGACGGTTGATATTGGCATTGGCTCCGGCACTTATTGTAGGAATATTTCCCCATTTGCTCTGATTGTAAGCTAATGAAGCAAACTCAATCTGCTTTAAGGCCACCTGAAGATCATTATTCTGTATCATGGCCTTATCAATCAATCCTACAAGAACGGGATCTTTGAAAAAGTCTTTGTAGCTGATCTTCGCTATATTTTCATCTTGTTCTGCCACAATACTGTCACTTCTATAAGCTTCAGGCATTTTGATTTCCGGCTGTTCATATTGCTGAACCTTACAGGAAACAGCTGTACCCGAAATGAGCGCGATATAGGCTATATTTTTAATTTTCATTTTTAAAATCATTTGAATTAATATTCCCAGTCAGCATCCGTTACTTCTTTCCCATTGATTTTCTCATGCAAAGCCTGGAATACCACGAAGAGAACGGGAACCACAAAAATTCCTAAGATTGTCCCGAAAAGCATTCCCGAAATCGCTGCATATCCAATAGAATGGTTCCCCATTGCTGAAGGACCTACCACAAAAAGTAATGGAAGTAATCCTGTAATAAATGCTAAGGAAGTCATCAAAATAGGACGCAGACGTGCTTTGGCACCTTCAACAGCCGATGCAATAAGACTTTTCCCTGCTCTACGTCTCTGAATCGCAAATTCCACGATCAGAATACCATTCTTCGCTAAAAGGCCTATGAGCATTACCAAAGCGATCTGTACATAAATGTTATTGGAAAGCTCGGCAAACGTAATTCCTACAAACACACCTGATAATCCTACAGGAATAGCAATAAGTACCGCTAATGGAAGAATATAACTTTCATACTGCGCAGAAAGAAGGAAAAATACAAATACAATACACAATCCGAAAATCATTACCGACTGTGAACTGGAACCTGCTTCTTCACGGCTCATTCCTTTATAATCATAAGTATATCCCGGAGGAAGTACCTGTTTGCTCACCTCTTCTACCGCAGCCATTGCCTGTCCGGTACTGTATCCGGGAGCAGCCATTACCGTTAAGTTAGAAGAATTGAAAAGGTTGAAACGGTCTACCACTTCTGCTCCTGTTACCTGCTTCAGGCTTACCAGGGTATTGATAGGAACCATCTGGCCTAAATTGTTTTTAACGAAAACACCATTCAGAGATTCTTTATCCTGTCTGGTCTCCGGTGTGGACTGTACCAGTACTCTGTAATATTTCCCGAATCTGTTGAAATCCGAAGCCTGAATACTTCCGTAATATCCCTGCATTACTCCCAGCACATCAGAAACGTTTACTCCCAGCTGAGCAGATTTCACTTCATCCACAAGTACTTCAAACTGCGGATAGGTAACATCAAATGTTGTAAAAGCTACAGCCACTTCCGGCCTCTGCATAAGCGCTCCCATCATTCCATAGGAAATATTTCCTAAGTTCTGAAGTTCTCCGTTTGTACGATCCTGAAGCACAAGCTCCATACCACTGGTATTTCCGAAACCGTCTACAGTAGGTGTATTAATCACCAGGAAATTGGCTCTTTTATCCTTAGAAAGCATTCCCTGAGTTTGTCCTATAATGTCATTGATATTATGAACAGGCCCTCTTTCTCCTCCTTTCTTTAATTTAACAAAAATAGAAGCTGCTGAAGATGACATAGAACCACTGAAAAGATTCAGTCCATCTACCGAAATTACTTTTTCTACTGCCGGATTTTTCATCAGGAGGTCTTCTGTATCTGAAACCACTTTTGAAGTTCTGTCTTTGGAAGCCCCGGGAGCAAGATTAGCAGTTACGATAATAAAACTCTGGTCTTCATCCGGAATAAATCCTTTAGGGGTAGTCACAGACATCCACGCAAATAATCCACCGAATACAACAATTATAATCAATGCGATCCATTTTCTTTTTAAAAGGAACAGGACAGCTTTCCCATACCGGAATGTCAGTTTATTAAAACCAGCATTGAATCCTGCAAAGAAACGGTCTTTGAAATTCATTTTTTCATGAGTTTCCGGATGATGCTGTTTTAAAAATAAAGCGCACAATGCGGGGCTCAGCGTCAGTGCATTGATCGCAGAAATAACAATAGCAATCGCTAAGGTTAATGCAAACTGCTGGTAAAATAATCCTGTGGAACCGCTCATGAACGCCACGGGAACGAAAACCGCAGACATCACCAGAGTAATGGAAACAATAGCACCTGTAATTTCACTCATTGCAGACATGGTTGCTGCTTTGGGGTTCAGTTTTTTATGTTCCATCTTGGCATGTACGGCCTCTACCACCACAATAGCATCATCTACCACAATACCAATGGCCAGCACCAGTGCAAACAGTGTCAGGATGTTGATAGAGAATCCGAAAACTTTCATAAAGAAGAATGTTCCTACAATAGATACCGGAACTGCAATGGCCGGAATCAAAGTTGAACGGAAATCCTGAAGGAAAATGTATACAACAATAAACACCAGGATAAATGCTTCTATCAGGGTATGAATTACCTGTTCAATAGACTGATCCAATGCTTCTTTTGTAGCATACGGGATTTCATAATCCATTCCTTCGGGGAAAGATTTTTCCAGTTCTTTCATTCTTTCCTGAAGGGCGATCTGTACTTCATTTGCATTAGATCCTGCCATCTGGAAAATAGCCATCGTCACAGAAGGTTTTTTGTTGTAATTGGAAGAAACCGTATAACTGTATGCTCCGAATTCTACTTTGGCAATATCTTTTAATTTCAAAACAGAACCGTCATTCAGTGCTTTAATGGTAATATTTTCATACTGTTCCGGCTCAGTGAATTTTCCTTTGTAACGAAGGACGTATTCCATGACTTCCTTACTTCTTTCCCCCAATCTTCCGGGTGCTGCTTCCAGGTTTTGGGTCTGAATGGCTCGGGAAACGTCCGAAGGTGTAAGGTTATATGAAGTCAGTTTATTAGGATCAAGCCAGATACGCATGGAGTAATCTTTATTCCCATAAACCATGGCATCTCCTACTCCTTTCACCCTTTTCAGTTCCGGTACAATATTGATCTTCGCATAGTTTTCAAGGAAAAGATCGTTCATAGAACCATCTTTACTGGTCAGCGAAACCATCGCAATCATACTGTTCTGTCTTTTCACGGTGGTAATTCCCGCCTGTATCACTTCTGCCGGAAGCTGGTTGGTTACCTGTGCTACTCTGTTCTGAACGTTGATGGCCGCCTGATCTGGATCTGTGCCCAGTTTAAAGATAACGGTAATACTTAATGTTCCGTCATTACTCGCTGTAGAAGTAATGTAGTCCATATTTTCCACTCCATTGATCGCGTTTTCAAGTGGCGGTGCTACTGATCTTGCAATGGTTTCGGAATTGGCTCCCGGATAAGCAGCAGTTACCATAACGGTAGGCGGTGCAATATCCGGAAATTTGGTAATCGGCAGACTGACCATGCCGACAACCCCCAGAATAACCAGCAATACGGAAATAACCGTTGCCAGTACGGGTCTTTTTATAATTTTCTTTAACATGATTTTTTCTTACGATTTTTTCTGTTGAGCATTTTTCTTTTGCGCCACTACAGGAGTCCCCGGCTGCAATCTGTCGAAACCGCTGACAATGTATTGATCCCCAGCTTTAAGACCTTTGGATACAATGAAATTATCTCCTGCTTTTCCATTTACTTCAACAGGCAGCATTGCCGCTTTCCCGTCTTTGATTGTGAATACAAAAACTTTATCCTGAATGGTTCTGGTAGAAGCAATCGGAAGCAGAACCACATTGCTGTAAAACTGGTCCAAAAGGATTTTCCCGGTATTTCCACTTCTTAAAAGATTCTTCGGGTTATTGAATTTTGCCCTCAAAGTAATAGAACCTGTAGTTTTGTTAAACTGTCCTTCCACGGCATCAATTCTCCCGGCTTCGGCATATTTTTCACCACCGGATAGCAGCAGCGATACCGCAGGAGTGTTTTTGATCACCTCATCAATGCTGCTTCCCACATATTGTTTCTGAAAATTATTAAAGTCATTTTCACTTAAACTGAAGTAGGTATACACCTGATGAATATCCGACAACAAAGTGATCGGATCCTGATTACCCGGCGTCATAAGACTTCCCAGACGATAATTGAATCTTCCGATAAACCCGCTTACAGGAGCTTTAATCGTAGAGAAATCAAGATTAATCTTAGCAGATTCGATGGAAGAAACCGACTGGCTTACCGCTCCCCTTGCCGCATTATAAGCAGCCTCTGCTTCTTTGACCTGAATCCCCGAAACCATTTTATTTTTAAACAGTTCATTTTTCCTGTCCAGATCAATTTTTGAAGTTGAAAGATTAGCCTGTGCAGTAATCAAAGCTGCCTGTGCGCTTTTCAACTGTTCACGAAATATCTGATCTTCAATTTTGAACAATACCTGCCCTGCCCTTACGAAGTCTCCTTCATCTACAAAAATTTTGCTTAAATATCCTGTAATCTGTGGTCTGATCTCCACATTGGAAATTCCTTCTACGGATGCTGCATATTCTCTGGAAACAGAAGCATCTCCCTGCTTCACGATTTCTACGGGAAGCTCCGGTGCCTGCTGTTGATAAGACTGATTTTGATTATTTTTCCTGCATCCCGCCAAAACAATGAGCGAGAGGAAAAGTATGGTTGATTTCTGAATAAAAAATCTTTGCATAACAATATTCCTTTTAAATTTTCCGCACAAAAATCGAGCGAAAAAAATTCAATAGGATTATTCAAAAAACTCCTTATTTTGTCAAAAAGACTCCTCATTTTCGAAAACATGAGAAATATCATTTATAGATAACATAAATGAGATAATTTACTATTTTGAATCAAAAAAAGACGCGATTTTATCAAAAAGACACCTGAAAACACAACCCATTCATTATCAATACAAATCATCTTTACGATATTCCAAAGGAGATCTCCCTGTATGCTTTTTGAAGAACTTACTGAAAGAAGCCTGATCAGAAAATTTAAGCTGGGCAGCCACTTCACTGACATTAAGATTGGGATTCCTGAGCAGCAGCCTGGCTTCTACTGCCAGCACCTGATGAATGATATCTCTTGGGGATTTCAGTACGGCTTTATTGATCACTTTTGTAAGGTATTTCCTACTGATACAAAGCTTATCAGCATAGAACTGAACGTTATGCTCTTCTTTGAAATGATCCTGAACCAGCTTAAAAAAACCAGTTGTGAGCTCATCTTCTCTATGGGTTACCACATGAGGCTTCTCTATCTTTTTAAAATAATTGTCAATTTCGTAGATCACCAGCGAAAAGTGATGCCAGATCATTTCATTGAAATAATAATTTTCTTTTTCCTTATTGTTCAGAACCTTCAGTTCATCTAGATGAAAGGTTATTTTCCTGTACACATCCGGCTCATTTCTGATAATATGTGTAGGATCTGATGATAGACTTTTCAGAACATTATTGGATTTATAATTAAAACCCGCATCAGAAATAAAGTCCAGTGAGAAGAAGATATATTTTGAATGGTAATCGTCAGAAATCTGATCCACCCAAAATGTTTCGGAAATGGGACAAAAAACAATATCTCCTTTTGAAACTTCATAGCTTTTATCATCAAGCCTGAAGCTTACACTTCCCTGCTGTACGAGAAAAATACAGAAATAGTCTGCACGATAAGGAATATTAGGCTTTATCGCGTAATTTTCCCTGTCAATTTCCATCACCACAAATTCTTTGATCCTAAGATCAAATTCTACCTGTTGCAAAACTTCATCAAAAGCCAACTGTGAAACAAACTCAGGCTCCTGGAGGATTTTTTTAGCCATTGAAAGGAAATTATAACACGAAGGTAATACTTTTGTCGGTAAAAGGAGAAATCGCAAAAGAACAAAGAAGCCTAATAAGCCAATAACAGGATGCGTCCATCTATTCTTTTACAGTTTTACTACATAACTTCAATGATCAGTTCTTTTTCATAGCCGTTATATTTTTCATCGATGTAGCCATGAGGATTACATATGATTTCCGTATTTTCTATTTTGTAACGGTTTGGGGTATGGATATGCCCATGAATCCAATACAATGGCTGGTATTCTGCTATTATATCTTCCAGATTGGAAGCGTAGGCCGAAGTCAATGGATCTTCTTTATACTCTTCCGGAACAGACCGGATATCTGGAGCATGATGGGTAACCACTATATTTTTGAGTCCTTTTGACGTTTCAAGGCTTTCTTTTAACCATTGTCTTGAAATCTGATGAATTTTAAAGGTATCCATTGTTCTCATTTTAGAATAAGAAGGATCTCTCCTGATCATTTTGTAATCATTCATTTTGGGCTGGCAGATCATTCCGTAATGAATGGGATTTCCAAAGATTGAAAAATCAGTCCACAGAGTCGCACCATGAAAACGGATATCTTCAATGTCTACAAAAGAATTTTCAAGCACAAAGACGTTTGAATCCCGGGCAGCTTCTTTAATTTTATTCAGAGTTTTTGGATAAGAACCTTTATAATATTCATGGTTACCTAAGACATAGATCACCGGTTTATCGGATATTTTCTCTTTAATCCAGTCAATCCCTTTTGTCCCCAGATTGACATCTCCTGCCAGCACAACAACATCGGAATTATCAAAACACAATTCCGTACTTCCGAATTCCTGATGAAGATCACTGATGATTTGTATTTTCATATCACAAAAGTAGGCAACAGAAAAAAACCGGCAAAAGATTAATAAAAAAGTAGAAAAAAAAAGAACCGACACCTTAAGCACCGATTCTCTCTCATATAGTTTGTGTAATTTTAAGGCCGCTTATGGTAAAACGGCTACATCAGCCTGCTTCACTTTTAAGCTTCTTAGTATAAAATAAAATAACATTCCGATCGCCAGAAGAGCATATCCTATGAGGATAATCAGATTCAGGCTTCCTACAGCAGATTCCGAAGGAAAGACCTGGCTCATTAAGGTCATGAATGATAATCCAATCCCAGCTCCCAGGAAGTAACTTGTAGAACTCAAACTTGATGCCAATCCGTAATTTGAAGGTTCAACATCCTGAATTCCCATTACTGAAAGGGCTGTAAAACAAAATGTCATTCCTACTCCGGAAATGCATGCTGCACCTAATAAAACCAATGACAGCGGGTGTCCTGTATATACTGATGTCAATAACAGCAATCCTCCCGCCAGCATAAAGAGCCATCCGAACACGCCCATCTGGGAAGAGCTTAGCCTTTTTGAAATATAAGGCAAAATAAACTTTGCAGTCAATGCCGATACAATACTGAAGGGAACAAGCATCAGCCCTGCAGAAGCAGCACTATAGCCCATATCTTTTTGAAGCATCAGGGAAATAAGGAATAAAAATCCGATAAAAAATGCTCCCAGGGCAAAGAAAGCTAAGTTAGAAACCACCAGCGACCTGTGCTTAAAAAGTTTTAAATCAAATAAAGGTTCTGCAACAGATTTTAAGCGGAAAAACGTTATGATCAAAAGAAATACAGCAAGAATAAGCGAACCTACCACAAGGAGGGGTTGTTCATTAATATGAAGCAGCTCATGGGTTCCATACGTTAAACTTAAAAGCCCCAGTACCATCATGAGTCCGGAAATAAGATCTGTTTTCTGACCGGTTTCATTTTTCTCATCTGCAGGCAGATAGTAATATGAGAGCACCAGCGTTATAAGAAGAACAGGTACATTAATAAGGAAAACCCAGTGCCAGCTCATATAAGTACTTATAATTCCTCCTACCGAAAGTCCGCTCCCGGAGCCAATTGCCGCAAAAGAGCTAAAAATTCCGATTGCACGGTTCCGTTCCTGTTCTCCTCTGAAAGTATTGGTAACAATAGATAAGGCTGAAGGCATTACTAAAGCTGCTCCCAAGCCCTGCAGGGCACGGAATACAGCCAGCACTTCAAATCTCTCAGACAAACCTGCACCCAGGGAAGTCAGCATAAAAATCAAAGCTCCCCACATAAACATTTTCTTTCTTCCAATCTGGTCGGAAAGCTTACCGCCAATAATCAGGAATCCTCCAAAGAATAATACATAGAGGGTTTGCAGCCACTGAACGGTCTCTGCTCCAATCTGAAACTGTTTCTGAATAGCGGGAATCGTTAAATTAATAATAGCAATATCCAACGCCTCTACAAAAGTTCCTACTGATGCCAGTATTAATATTACATTCTTCCTCGTATCCATATATTCAAATTTCCTGCAAAATTAAAATTAACAGAACATATATAAAAATTTAACATTAAATTTGGAACAATATTAAAAATATAAAATATTTTAAAGAACAAAACACCTGTTCCTACAAATAATAACTTCTAAAACAGAACAAAATGGCAGCAGAAAACTATATTCCGGATGAAAAAGACTTGTCCATCCTACGCCTTCTTCAGAAAGATGCTAAAATGAGTGTGCGTGATATTTCCGCAAGAATCAACCTGAGCCCCACTCCTACTCATGAACGCATTAAACGTTTGGAAAAACAGGGAATCATTAAAGAATACACAGCCGTGGTGGACCGTAAGAAAGTGAATAAAGGAATGATGGTGATCTGTATGATTGCACTGAATGTCCACAATAAAAAAACTGCGGGAAAATTCATTGAGGAAGTCAGTAAACTGAAAGAGGTTGTGGAATTCTATAACATCAGCGGAGACTTTGATTTTATGCTTAAAATACTTTCTCCAAATATGGATGAGTTTCATGAGTTTTTTGTGAACAAGCTTTCTGAAATTGAAGGCATTGGACAGACGAAGAGTATTTTCGTTATGAGCAGCATAAAGGAAAGCGCACAGATTGTTTAATAAATAAAAAGAAGCGGTCTCAAAAGGTAAAATCTCATAAATGACAAAAACTGTCCTACGGGATTCCAAGAGAAGGTACTTTTGAGAAAACCTCTTCTAATCAGGGAAGTTGTTCTGTACAAATGTACAAATCCGTTATTATGCTTTTATTGTAAGCGTGAAGTTTAGAAATCAGACTTAATCCTGTATTTGCACCAAATTTATTTCCAATAATTCCAGAGTTTCCCGTCAAAAACCGCCAATGTCTTACTCGCTGTATCATAACATATCATTCCGGGATACGGGTTCTTCACATTGAGATGAGGTTTTTCAACCTGAGGAAGAATCATGGCCTTATCCGGAGCTTCCAACACCAACACCCCATCCGCCGTACTGGAAGAGTTCCCGATAACAACTCCCTTTCCAAGTTCTGAGGAATTATTGGCAACAACCGAACTTGAGTCACCAGCATCTGATAAAGATTTCCAGAGATCATTTTCATACATTTTAATCTTATTATCCGTAACGTCAAAAATAAACGTTCCATTTACCAGCGATCCTGTAGGAAATCCCAATGTTGCAGGAAGAATTACCCCTTTTGTATTTCCTGATATATTATCAAAATCCAACACTGTACTATTCCCGTCAACTGTTTGTTTCCCTATTGCTACCTGAGCAAAAGAAATATTAAAAAAAATCAGAGCAACTGCTATTGTTATATTTTTCATACTAACTTTATCAATTAAATTAATCATTACAGCTCTTTTCTACACACTTCCACTGGGTCCCGTTATAGAGCTTTACACATTTGTCCTGGATATCGTATAAAAGCATTCCTTCTTTCGGCTCAGCGATAGCATCTCCGGGCTGCGGGGTCTGACTTACATGCTGCACTCTGGTAATCACAAAACCTTTATCTTTTGACTCCATAGCCAGAAAACCATTAGGAATATTCCCCGGCCATGATGAGCTTTTCTGCTGTACAGTAATTCCAAAACTGGTAAAGCCATCCGGAGTTCCTGAAGTAGGCAGCTTAGTACACACCCCATCCATATCATCAATAATAATAGGTGCGTTACCACAGCTTAATTTATCTCCTGACAGACCTTCAGGCCATAAAGCGGGACACAGAGCCTGTGTTGCATTGGGACCGCAGAAGCTCGAATTCCCCATCCCCAGACCAGTTACAGATCCCATAGCAATTGCTACAATCTGGCTGTCATTACTGATCACCGAAGCGCCGCCCCCGCCGCTTACATCTGCTTTAGCAATACAGTAAGCTTTACCGGTAGGTATCCCTACATATTTAACAGAAGGGTAAGTGGTTGACTGCTGAGTAAATGTTCCACATATTTCCACTACACTATTAGTCCCCATTTCAATAGTGGAAGTCACATTAGGATAATTTCCATAAAAAGAAGGGTCTCCCTGAACTACAGATCCACCAAGTGATAAAAATGATTTCTCTCCCAAAATGACCTTTGAACTCAGATTACTTCCAAATGTTCCTATCAGAATAGAACCTATGGACTTTACACTTGCTCCCGGACTGATGTCCAACACTCCATCAACCTGGATACTCACGGACTGCAACTGCCCGGACTGGATAATAAGTGTTGCCCCATTCGGTATACTTATATTACTTCCTACAGTAAGGTTTCCGTTTAGACAATAGGTACTCCCGCTTGTCATTGCCTGCCCTGTATAGGGAATACACTGCGCGCCGGCAACACTGTAAAAGACAAGCATTAATAAAAAAATCATTTTTTTATTAATATTTAAAATAAATAAGCTATTCATGTATATTTATAAAATTTTAACAAATTATTATCATTTTTTAGCCAAAAATATAATTATTCAATATCAAGAACCGGCTAATAAACAATTAACATACCAAACTCATCTTCAACAGTTGTATAATCTATTTATGAACAATACATTATATCATTGAAAAGTTACACTTAATTGTAAGTTATTTCTAATATTATTTAAAAATTCAATGTTATTTTTTATACATATTGATTTTTTATTGAATAAAATACACACTTCATATTAAAAAATATCATTCTGATTACCAATGAAATAAATCATCAAAACATTTCTGAATTTTATTTATATAATAAAACATCACTATTATTTTATTTAAACAAAACAATAGATAATCTGAATAACAGTCCTCGTTAGAAATTAACATTAAAAAGTGTAAATTTGCAGCATGAATAACGATACCATATGTGCACTGGCTACCGCCAATGGAATAGGTGCTTTAGGCATTATCAGAGTTTCAGGAGATAACGCATTACCAATAGTTCAGAAAAGTTTTCCGGCAAAAAAGCTGGAAAAACAGAAATCTCATACCATTCATTACGGCTATTTCATGGATGAAGAAGAAGCTATTGATGAAGTAATGCTTTCTATTTTTCTGGCTCCGAAAAGTTTCACCACTGAAAATTCTGTTGAAATTGCTTTTCACGGCTCTCCGCATATCGGAAAACGTATTCTTGAAACCCTGATCAAAAATGGAGCTAGAATGGCTAAAGCCGGAGAATTCACACTCCGCGCCTTTATCAATGGCAGAATTGACCTTTCCCAGGCTGAAGCAATTGCCGATGTGATTGCCTCTGAAAATGAAGCTTCCAGAAAGGTGGCTATCAATCAGCTGAAAGGGGGAATTACCAACGAAATATCGTTTTTAAGAACCGATCTTCTGAATTTTGTTTCCCTTATTGAACTTGAGCTTGATTTTGCTGAAGAAGATGTAGAATTTGCAGACAGAACTGCACTGAATGGGTTATTGGATAAGATCGAATTAAAATTAAACTCCCTGATTGAAAGTTTCCAATACGGAAATGCCATAAAAAACGGAACAGCCGTTGCCATCATCGGAAAACCAAATGCCGGAAAGTCTACTCTACTCAACTCTTTGTTGAAAGAAGAAAGAGCGATTGTAAGTAATATTGCCGGAACAACCCGTGATACTATTGAAGAAATCCTTCACATCAAAGGCCACGCTTTCAGACTTATCGATACGGCAGGACTTCGTGATACGATAGATGAAATTGAGGCTATCGGAGTAAAGAAAGCCAAAGAAAAGGTAGAGAATGCCAATATCCTTGTATACCTGGCCGATGCCGCTACTGAGGATTACTCAGAAGATATTGAAATGATTCAATCTTTATTGAGGGATGATCTGAAACTTATTATCTGTGCCACCAAAATTGATGAAGTAATTCCAACCAAATATGAAGTTGTAGAAGATATCTTTAGAAATTCAATTGGCCACGAATTTGATTTTATTAAAATATCAGCAGTGGAAAATCAAAACATTCAGGATCTTAAAAATGAACTATCTTCTTATGTGGAGCATTTAAAGACTGAAGAAAGTAATGTTGTGATTACCAACCAACGTCACTTTGAAGCCCTACGTAAATCTCTGGATGCCGTAGATAAAGTAAAAGAAGCTATTTCTTCCCAGATATCCACAGAACTATTGGCTTACGAGCTTAGAAATGCTTTGGAACATCTCGGGGAAATTTCCGGGGAAGTAACGAATGATGAGGTGCTGGGGAATATCTTTTCTAAGTTCTGTATCGGGAAGTAATCGCTGATTTCTAAGCATCATAATACAACAATACAACCCGCATTAATAAAAGAAAAACAGAAAGTGTTAATTGACATTTTCTGACATTTGTTGACATATTTTATACCACTAAATGTGATACTCCGTTGTTTTTAATCTCTAAAAAAATGAATTTTAGGATACTCTAAGAGAAATTTAAACGGTAAATAATCGTAGATACACGCAAATACCGCTAAATACAGGGAGAGATTATTAACATATAGAAAATCGGAAAGTATCAAATGAGCAGTAACATTAGGATTGAGAAGATTTGTATCTTCTGTAAAGAGAAATTCATCGCTAAAACATTCTCTACAAAGTATTGTACTCACAGTTGTAATCAAAAGGATTATAAGAAAAAAGTAAAGGAAGAAAAAATCCGAAAATCAAAAGAAGAATTCCAAACAGAGGTAAAACTGAAACAACTGAAAGTAGTTTCCATTGAAGATGTTCAGAAGAAAACATATCTTACTATAAAAGAAGTCTGTTTATTAATGAATATCTCTGAATCTACAATCAGAAAACTGATTAAAAACGGAGAACTAAAAACGATCCGTGTAGGGAAGAAACATTTTATTTTGAAATCAGAATTAAATAATATCAGTTGAAATAATTCTTCAAACATTCAAAATTTACAATGTTATAAACTCATAAATCGTTTTAAATGTATTTTTAATGGAATTATACGGATGAACTGATTTAAAATGATGTAACTTCTTTAAAAACCGCAAATGGTGTTTTTGACTGTTATTTTCTTAAAGTTGTTTGTTCTCTCATTATTCTTTTGTTAAAATTTCACTGCATATATTTATATAGTATATACCATTGAATATGAATATATTATATAGATATATATTATATAATATAAGAAATATTTATTAAAGAGGATATTTTATTAAGTAGTAGTAGTAGTAGTAGTGAATTTAAAGAGTAAATGAGTAGTAAATACAATAAACAACATAGATAAAAAAAGGAATTCAGCCGAAAACTACCGATTTTTAGAGAGGTTTAAGAAAATTAAGTAGTAGATTTTAAACCACAGAGGAGTTTACTGCTGTGAGGTTTAAAATTTAGGAGTTGATTTTCAATTTTATCAACAATGATAGTATCAAATGACATTATACAACAAAAAATAAGATGTGTTCTCAACGATGAAAATACAATTACGATGAAATTTACATCGAAGATTTATTTAATATGGAGAACAAAGTAAAAAATAAGTTTATAGAATTGTTGTGATATAAAAATAAAAGTAAGGACTTTACACCACCTTACAACTGAGGTGGTCGAAAATTTATTTAACAATGTAAAGAGAATCCAAACGAGAAGTTTGGATTTTTTTGTGTTTAGAAATTAGGTGAATAATCAATACAGACTATCACTACTTAACAGCTTTTAGAATGTAGTTAGTTTCACTAATAGAAAGTGAACTAATGATTTACGAATCTATATAATTAGGTTAATACCACATGTTTACTGTTGTCTCCAAACCTACTTAGGGGGAATGTTACATCACAATTAGTAACAAAACCTAAGAAAAATGAAAGTTTATTTAAAAATCAGAGAGGGGAAACTTAGTAAAAAAAGTATTGAAAAAGGACGTGTAAAAATGAATAGTTTGTTTTTGATGTTTCACGATAGTTTAAATCAAAAAAGAAGCTATGAATTTTTGAAACTTTATATCTACGATAAACCAAAAACGATAATTGAGAAAGACCACAACAGAGAAACATTACAACTTGCTGAATCTATAAAAGCTCAAAAGGTGTTGGAATTTAATTCGAGAAAACACGGATTTGTAAGTAGTGCGAGTGGTAAGATTGGATTTCTGAACTACTTTAATGAATTGGTAGAGAAGAAATATGATTCAAAAGGAACTCATGGAAATTGGTATAGTACGTTGAAACATCTAACAATTTTTTGTAAAGGAATTGATATTCAGATTTGTAAAGTCGATGAAATATTCTTGGAGAATTTCAAAGAATATCTTTTGAAAGATAAAATTTCAAATAACGGAGGAAGATTATCACAGAATACGGCGTTATCTTACTTCAATAAGGTAAGGACAGCATTGAAAGAAGCGTATACAAACAAAATGATTTCGGAGAATCCAATTTTAAGAGTAAAAACAATAAAAGAAAAAGAAACAAGCAGAGAGTATCTTACTTTTGAAGAATTACAAAAATTACTGAGAACCGATTGTGAGGTACCAATTTTAAAGGAATCATTTATTTTTAGTTCACTGACAGGTTTGAGATTTTCCGATGTAAAATCTTTGAAGTGGAAGGATCTGTACTATGATTCTGAAAATGGGTGGATTTTAAAATACATACAACAGAAAACCAAAGGTGTAGAAAACCTTCCGATAAATGAACAGGCTATAAAGCTTTTAGGAGAAAGGAAAGAAGAGGATATACTGTTGTTTGAAAATCTAACTTATAGTGCGTATCACAACAAAAAATTACATAAATGGGTAAAAGAAGCTGGAATCGATAAACATATTACTTACCATAGTTCACGACACACTTTTGCTACATTACAATTAACAATGGGTACTGATATTTACACAGTGAGTAAGTTATTAGGACACCAACATTTGAAAACCACAGAAATCTACGGAAAAGTGATTGATAAAAAGAAAATTGACGCTGTATCTAAAATTCCTGATTTATATTTGTAGAAATACAATTTAATGGATTCTTTTGAAGAACAAAAATATTTAGAATCAAAACTTAGATTTGATATAGGAGCAGTTTGGGTACAATTAGTAAATAGTAAACCACAAACTAAAGATTATATTAAATCTATTGAAAATAAATTTTGTAAAATTGAAGATTACGGAGAGAAATTGTTGTTTTGGAAAGATAATAATCTCTCTCTGTTTAAACTTCAATACGAATTCATAGTTTATGATGAAAACAATACAGAGTTTAAACCTGTAATATCAATCATACCCAAAAGGAATAAAGAAAAATTACAATATTTAAATTGGATTATTGAGGAATGTCATCAGGAGTACTCTAACAATTCAGAAAAGTATAATTTCGATACGCCTACGTTTAAAATTCTTAAAAAACGTTTTTTTGAATCAAATGAAATTCGTTCAAAACTTATAATATCAGAGGAAAAAATAACTTATGATAGAATTAAAAAAACGGGAGTTAGTGAGAATGTTTATAAGTATGTAAAACTCAAACTAAGAGAACCAAATGTTTTATCCGATTTAGAAATTAGTGAGGGAGAAAAAATGGTTATATCCTTACAAAACTTCGCTGTTGAATTATCTTTCGTTTATGATTACATCAAATATTTGATTTTTCTAAAATCACAGAATAAAAAAGAAATTTCTGTTGATGAAGTTTTTTCTGAAAATAAAACTTTTAACTCAACTTATGATATTCCAAAATTAAGGAAGATACAATCTTTATTAGAAGAAAAAAATATCATTCAGAAAATGAATTTTGAAGATTTTAAATTGATTTTTACAGAATCTCCTTTGAAAGATATTAAAAATAAAATTGTATGGTTACCACTATCAACAAAAGGAATTAATTGGGATAGCTTAATAATTTTTCTAAAAAACATATGTGGATTTTCTGATACATATTTTAACAATAGTACAATCGCATTATTTACGGAAAAAATTGGAAAATGTTTTGAACCCGAAGATGAAAATGAAACTGGGTTTAATTATAGTAATAGTATTCCACGTTCGATTAAACGTTTGAGAGAAAATAATTTTAAACCAAATAGACCAAATAAAACATATCGAAATATAGAAGATATTTTCTCAAAGATTTTCTAATGCACAAACCGTGCATTACACGTTCATTTCACA
The DNA here is from genome assembly GCF_057799275.1 of Chryseobacterium sp. 14P4.3.2. Taxonomy (NCBI): domain Bacteria; kingdom Pseudomonadati; phylum Bacteroidota; class Flavobacteriia; order Flavobacteriales; family Weeksellaceae; genus Chryseobacterium; species Chryseobacterium sp. 14P4.3.2. The sequence goes on along the minus strand of NZ_JBYOKO010000015.1, from coordinate 19,933 downwards.
ACCTTAATATTACTGAAAATTTTAAAAAAGTTAAGATTATGAGTAATAAAAATGAATGTGAAGATATTTTAGATTTCTTCAACAAAAGAATGTTGACAGCAAAAGAAGCAGCGTTCTATTTAAGTCTAAGTGTGATTACGGTACGAAGAAAAGCAGGAAAAGGAGAGATTATTTCTTACCGACCAAACAATGGAAAACTATATTTTGAAATCTCAGATTTAGATGAGTATCTATTATCAAAACGTAGAAGCAGTGTAGAAAAAGCGAGAGAAGTAGCCTCAATGTTGAACTTTAAAGTCTCTAAAAGATGGAAAATTTAATGTTTAACGAATACAAAAATTCTTTTGCAACAAATAGTGAAGAGGTATCTGAAAAAGGAATTATTGAAAAAATAAGGACTGGATATCGAATCAAAGCAAAGATTAAGATGTTGAGAAATGAACTGCAGAAAAAGGGTAAAAGTTCAATTTTCAAAAGATTTAAAAGTGAACTGCCTGCGTTCATTATTGCTGGTAAATATTTGAAAAATAGTAGAGAAAGCAAAAATTTACAGTTTTATAATGGTTGGATGGTGTTTGATATTGATAATATTCAAAATGAAGAAGAATATCAAAGAATTTTTAATAAGATTAAGAAATACTCCTTTGTTAGAGTAGTATTTCGGTCACCATCGGGTAAAGGGATGAAAATCATTGTGATAACTAATAATAATGATTCTGAAAAGCACCCCGAACTTTATAAAGGACTGATGAAATATTTTGAATCTGTTTTGAATGTTAAGTTTGATGAAAGCACTTATGAAGTCAATCGGCTCTGTTTTTATTCTTACGATCCTGAAATTTTCTATAATGAAAATTCTGAAATTTTTGAATTTGAAAGTTTGGAAAAAGTTTCTCAGGAAGAAGTGCCACCAGAAATTTTTGATAAAGATTTTGTAAAAGAAATAGAGTATGCAATTAAGTTTACAAATAATGTTTTAAAATTTGAAGAAGGATACAGAAATAAATTTATATACTTATTAGGCGAAAATTGTAATGGTTATGGGATAGATAAGGTTTTAGCCACTGAATATTGTGTTATGAAATATTTTGAAGATGGGTTTTCTGAGTATGAAATTGAATTTACATTAGGGAATGGTTATATGAGTGAAAAATATGAATTTGGACAATGGAGACCGAAATTGTTAAGGGATATTAAAATGAAAATTGAAATTAAATCAGAAACTTCTGTTTTTGAAAAATTTTCTTCTAAACTCAATATCACATTTTCCAAAAAATATCAAGATGTGATGGGGCAACTGAAAACAGAGAACGATAAGGAAATGTTTATTTTAGGAATGATTACAATCTTAGAGACAATTTATAAAATAGATGAAATTTAATTAAGTAACACAAATAATATGCTTGGAGGAGATGTTTTAATTCATTTTCTCCAAACTTATTATAAAATCTTGATATATTATCATTAAATGAAATATCGAACTGAGAACAGTGTTTAAATTGACTTGAATTAAAATTAAAAAATAGAAACGTTGTAAGAATTAGATAAAAGTTTTAGATTTACCCCACAAAACCAATATTATTAGATAGAAATAAGATAATTACATATTAAAAAATACATTTAGCGAACTGAAATCTGTTTTTGAAAGGTCGAAACTTCAGAATATCCACAGGAATAAGTTAAGCGAAATGTTCAGGCTATGGCTTGAGCGTTGCTTTACTTTGTGGATAGGTATTCGACCACCTCAAAAACAGGTAGAGATAATGTCTCAAGCCTGTTTTTTTGTTTTCACACATTATTACGGGTTTCCGCAAGGAATATCAAAAAAAGAATTATAAAATTGAATATTAAAACCCCTAACTATGAAAGAAATCAAAATTGTTTTATTGTGTTTTTTAACATTAATAACTACTGCCTGTAATAAATCCACAAACCATAAATATGATGGTTCGTATTCTATGAATATTCAGATGTTTGGAATGGCTAATTCTAAGAAAGATTTGATAATTAATGGAAACAAAATTAAATACATTGATGAAATTTGGAATTGTAAACAATATGATGATAAGGTGGATGTTGAAAACGGCAAGATGATATTTACATATGTTGATGGCGATTTAGTATTAAATGTTCCAACCTTAGGTAAAGTTCATTATGTAAGGATTTCAGGAGATAATGATTTAACAAAAAACAATTAAAATGAAGAAAATATATTTATTTTTTGTTTTGGCACTATTATTTTCGTGTAAACAAGGCAAATCCTTAGATGGAATTTACGAATATGTGCAAAATAAAGAAAAAAACAACAATGTTTATGAAAGTGCTTGTTCTGGCGTAGGTTATATTGAATTAAAAGATGGATATTATTATAATGGAATAACTAAATCTACTATGAGATTTCCATTTAAAGTTGAAAATGATAAAATTGTAATTAATAATTCAGAAGGAGGACAGTTAATTTTTGATATAATTGATGAAAATACAATTGGATTAATGGGATGCTTATTTCGGAAAAAAGAAAATGAAACGCAGCCTGTAGAAGATACCATTGAAAACACTACTAAAAAAGAAAATGTTAAGAGGAATAATATTTCGAATACAAAAACAGAAGAAACTTCATTGAACTCTCTTAGAAAATTTAATGGAGAATACTCTTATGATGTGAAACTTTTAAGTAATCCTATTTAAAAAAAAAGATTAATAAGCTTAATTGGAAAGAAAAGATATGAGTATATGAAAACTACATGGGCAGTTGAAGGAGGGATTATGGTCGAAAATGACATTTTAGAAGCAGGAGGTTGTGAGGCTCATAATTGTGATATGACTAATTTCATTATAGTAGTAGATTTGAAAAAGGATATTTTATATGTGGGTTATATAGTAGAAGGAGAAATAAATAAATTTGGTGAGACAGATGATTTTCCCAAACAACTATTGCAGTGGGAACAGGATAATATTAAAAGTAAAAACGAGATGTTCTCAAATTAGTTGAAAAGATATGAAGTAATTGGTTTTATGATGATTGTGGAAAAGTCTTCTTTTGAAAAGAGGACTTTTTTAATTAAATTTGTAAGAATGTACAATTCACATATTTATGAAGAGAAATTTATTTTCGAAATTCTTTAGAAATAGAGAAGTTGATGTGGAGAAAACCAAAACTCTACTAAGTTCGCTTGCTCCAAAAAATATTAACTAAAACAGAGTATAATTATAAACTGTTAAATACATTAAAATCAAAAGAATTAATTAACAGCTTAGACATTGATAAAAGAAATGAAAACCTATATAGAGCTGTAGGAAATTATTAGTGTGGTTAAATTGATTATTCTAAAAGAAAAACCTGTAAAGAAGACTTTTTTAAGTTAAATAATATGAAATATGATAATGACTATATTAGAAAAGAAGCTGATGACAAACTGAAAGGTAAATTCAGAAACCTTTTTCTACAAAATAATATGAAGCTAAAAGAACATTCAGCTTCAGCAGGAGAAGATAATGGAACAGACTTTTATTTTGATGTAACAAATGAAAATGAAGAACATATCTTTTTCTTTAGAAATCAGAATAAAGGAACTTTTACTGACCTACCGATTATAAAGAATGATGACGATTTAAATTTTGGTAAAATATCTCATAGAATTAGTCTAAGAAACGCAATTAATTATTATGCTGAATTTGACGAAGCAATAATTTTCACAATATGTGATTTGAAGAATAATAATATTTATTGGTATGATATACAAAATGATATTACTTTAAGAGATAGAATTTTAGAACAAAAAAATAATGATATTGGTGCTATTCAAATATATATACCAACAGAAAATATTTTGAATGAGAATACATTTAGTGATTTTCTTAATAAGATTGAAAATGCGAAATTAATTCAAATTAGAAAGAAAAATATTTTAAATGAAAATTACGAAGCTAATTATTCCAAAATAGAAACTGAAATAAGTGAAAAACATATTATTGATAAAATTGATTATACATTAAATTTATTTGAAGGAATAAAGGTTTTTCCTACAAAAGTAATTTGTAAATTATTATCATTTGGTGAATCTGAAGATAGTAAAAGCCACATAAGTGGATTTAGTTTTTACACTTATAATGAAGAGTTTTTCAGTTTAATGGAAAAAGTAAAATTGTCAAATGACCAATTCACATTAACAGATGATGAAAACCTTGTCGATAATCAAAATGAAAAAATAAAAAATATAGTTTCTTTTTTACTAATAAATCATATTCACCATATCAGATGGAGGGGAAAAGGACAAAAAGAACAGATTTGTGTACATAAATTATTTCAATCTAATAAATGCAATTGTGAGAGATGTAGCTTAGAAAGATTAGATGTTAAAAGAACTATTGAACTATTAAATGAAACTACAAAAGATAATAATACTCTTTACGAAACGCTAAGAAAGGGATATACTTACTATTTGTTAGGAGAGTACAAAAGTTCTGCGGATATTTTTTATAATATTTATGATGAAGCGGATAGAATTGATAACCCTATTAAGTATACAATATTAACGTATAATTTAACAAAGCTAAGAAAACTAATTAAATGGTCTTACTATGGGAAAGATGAAAAAGAAATTTTACAAAAATTATCTTCAATAAATCTTGATATTGATGAACCGTTAATTAAGAAGAAAACACCATATTTTTTAGATATTTTTAAAAATATCAAGGAAAAAAGATTTTATGAGGATGTCAAAGACAGTATAGATGAATGTTTTTCTGAAATTCAAAAGATTTCTTTTGGAGATAAGTATGGAAATGCATATGGAAATAACAAATATGATATATTAAGATCTTCATTTTTAAGATTTGAATCTTATTTGGAACATAATTTTATAATATTCAACCATTATTCTGAATATGAAGAACTGTCAAAAAAAATATTAGAATGCATGTTTGCTTTATATACACTAAAAAATTCTACAACTGATAGGTATGAAAAGTTCGATTGGAATGTGATAAAAATGTGGATTTTTAATATTGATGAAAAGCATTCAAAATACCTTTTAGCGAAATATAATATAAAGAGAATTGTTTTAGATGACCATTATGAAATTCCAAAACGAATTAATGAATTAATATTGAATCTTATTGATTCCAATGAATGCATAGAAAACTTAGGAGGTTTATTTAAGCCTATTAAGATTGAAAAAATTCTAAATAAAATATTAGTCATTATATCGTTGTTAGATGTTGAATTTAAAGAAAAAGATATAATTGTATCAAACATCATTAAACTCAGTAATATAATAAAGAATAAGAATAATATTCCGCATGATCAATTAGTAAGTTTTATAGAGCAAAATGAAGTGAACATAAATAAAGAAAGAATAAAAAATATTTTAGATTTATTTTTTTATGATGATTACAATAGATATGGTTTTGGTAAGTCAATTAATATTTATGCAGAGAAATGTACTCAAATAGAATTAGAAGACTTCATAAAAAATATCTTAAAAATTAAGAATTTAGAGGAAATAGAAATAGATTTTGAAAACGAGTATTTTAGAAGCTTATTTTATTCTTTTACACTACTGAGTGAAAAACTGAAAGAGAATATTAAATTTAAAATAACTGAAAGTCTAAAAAAAGAATTTGATGATGAGCTTTATGGCTATTCTGTTATTTATGATTTAATAGATTTTGATAAAGATATGTTCAAAAAATATATATCTACAGTTCCAGATATGTCTAAAGATGAAAATTATTGGGGAGGTTATGATAATATACGATTATCACAAATAATAAACTTAGCATATAAATACGATTTAGAATTTGATAAAGATTTAAAAAATCTATTAAATAAATCTCATAAAAAGTATTTTGAATACTATCGTTGGCTAATGGATATAGATAATTATGATTACTCAAACTTTGATCCTTATTGGATATTAGAATGTAAAACAATATACTATTTTGATAGATTTAGAAAATCCCAAAAATTGAAAGAAGAGTTATATAAAAGTTTAAGTGAAAACTATATTGAAGGAGTTGCGAAAATATATTTTAAGAACTTTGCTTAATATTTGATTTTTTATTAATTATAAGAATTTAATAATAAAATTTAATTTTGAAAATCAGAGAGTTACAACTAATTATTGATGAGATTTATGGGAGATTTAGCTAAAAAAAGAGATGTTAGATTAATTAATAAAGTTTTGGCGCATGAAACGGGTCATTTAATAGCTAACATTCTTTTAAATGATATACAGCCTGAACCAAAGGTTGAGATGATAGTCATATCGTGGAGTAAGCAGTATAAAAAACCTTGGGGTAGAATTGAATACACAGCAAAAGAAGGTTCTGACTCTTGGGAACTTCCAAAGGATATAGATTTATGTTGTACTACAATTTTATCTCTTTACTCGGGTTGTATTTGGGAAACTTTTTTTGATTCAATATATCATAAAAGCCAATTATCTCTTAGTGATATTGGAAAATGTTATGAAACTTCAGGTTTAAGTGATATTCAAACTATTTGTAGTATAAATAATAAACATGTAAAGCTAAAATTAAATCAAGAATTTACGGAAAACAATATAAAAGTTCCCTATATTAATATACTTAACAGTTTAAATGCAAGAAAACAATCCATTTATGATTTTTTTGAAAATATTTCCCAAAAAATTGAAATTGGATTATTTGACGGTAGAAATCCGATGGATTATCAACTATCATCAGAACAACTTGAAGAATTGAGTGCTTTTATACGCAGTGAGTTTATTGAACCCTATAAGAAGGAGCTATTAGATATTCTCAGTAAAATTAGAGCAGTTGTTCTATCCATTGATTAGCTGCCTCAACAATCCAAAACAACGTAATTTAAGATAATTTGATTAATAAATTTATATTTAAAAAGCCGCCGGTTAAAAACATTTTTTTAATTATTGTAAGTATTATTTCAATCATAATATTTACCCCTTTGTTGGAATCAACATTTGATTATATAGTTGAGAATTCTAAAATCTATGATGTAGAAAATTCATATTTATTAGATTCTTTGCTTATAGGATTTTTAATAGCTACCATATTAATAACAATAAAATTAATTCCGAATATAAGGTCAACACTTTTATTGTTATTAATTGGTGGATTTTATTACTACCAAAGATTTATAAATAATCATTTTGAATTTTTAAATTTTGAATTATTGCATCGCTTAATGTATTTTGATGTAATTTTCATAATCGTCTTAGTTTATTTAGGAACTTATTTAAAATATTTTGGAGTTAAAAAAAATAAGGAAAAAAACACGTTGGAAGAAGATTCTCCTATTAAGAATAGAAGAGATGATCAATTAGATAATTTGTTTTCTAAAACTGTTGAAAAAATAAAAAAAATAATTGACAAAAATAGTTTTGAAACTTCTTATACCATTGGAATAAATAGTGAATGGGGAAATGGGAAATCTACTATTTTAGAAATGGTGAAAAATGAATTAAAAAATGATTCAGATAAAATTATAGTAGATTTTAATCCTTGGATGGGATTTGATAAAAAAGTTTTGATAAAGGATTTCTTTAATTCTTTATCTGAATCACTCACAGAAAATGATATTTCAAATGAGGTTTATCAATACTCCGAAGAATTAGTTAGTGTAACAGATAATTCTGTTTTGAAAACGATAAAGAATATTTTTTACAGAGAAAAATCCTTAGAAACTTTATTCAATAATATCAATAACAAAATAAAATTATTGAATAAAAAAATAGTCGTTTTTGTAGATGATATTGACAGATTAGATAATGAAGAGATTTTTCAATTATTGAAATTGATAAGAAACACAGCAAATTTTCAGAGGACATATTTTATTATGGCCTATGATAGAGAATATGTTGTTAGTAGCATAAATGGTTTAAATGAATATTCTTCTATAAACTATTTAGATAAAATTATAAATACAGAACTAATGCTTCCATATTTTGATAGAAATATTCTTAAAGAAATATTCAGAATAAATTTGATAGAAAAAATTGGTGAAAAATATAAGGAAAGAGTTGATTATGCTTTAGATATTGGAATGGATAATTCTGATGTTTTTGATTATGAAGAAAATATAAATAATAACTTTAATAATTGGGTTAACAATATCAGGCAAATTAAAAAGCTGATTAATTCCATTTATATAAATTTTAATGATTTTTTCGATGAAATAAACTTTGTTGATCTTTTTTACATTGAATTATTAAAATTAAAATATCCGTATTTATATAAAATATTATATTCACAGAAAGAGACTTTATTAAGAGAAAGGTCTAACATGTTGTACTTTAGATATTTAGATGAGAAAAATAATTTAGCAGAATATTTTGAGACAAAAAAAAGCTCAATTTTAGATGCAAAAAATAAAGCTAAATTTGAAGAAACAGTTATAGGAGATATATTAGAGAAATATTGCATACAAAATAATATAATAGAGATTGAAAAGAAAAAGATAAAATTATTATTGTTGAATCTTTTTGGAATTTACGATAAAACTGGAATTAGTTCTTCAACATCAAAAAGTGAAGAGAAAAAACTATCAATATCTTATTCAAATAAATTCGAAAGATATTTTTCAAGTACAGTTTTTAGGGGGAATATATCAGAGGTTGATTTCGGAAAATTATTAAGTTTTGACGAAGAAAATAGAAGAAAAACTATTTCTGAATGGATTAATATTGGAAAAGAAAAAGATTTGAAATTTAGCTTATTAGGTAATATCAATTATAAAAATAGTATTGGATTTGAAAATACAATAAAGTCTATTTTACAGCTTGTTTACATTGATTCTCAAATAAATAAAAATCAAAAAATAGGATTTGATTTGCAACAATTCAGATATAAAATTCAATATTATAAAGGTGATACAAAAATCATTAGCTTATATCAATCTGAAAATGAACTTAAACAATTTATTAATGGCATATTTACTAATGCAGTATATCCGTATACATATCTGGCGCAAGTGCTATATGCTATAAACTCAAATGCATTTAGAGAAGAGTTAGAGTTTATTTTAAATACAGATGAAATAAATAGTATTTTGAAATCTTATATTTTGAAATATTTAAAAGAAACTACTGTTTTAGATAATAGTTTTTGGACACTATTTAAACTATGTAAGAAACTTAGCTTTGATAATGGATTTAAAGTTTTTACTATATATGAAGAAGTAAAGGAGGAAATTATTAATGTACTGAAAGATGAGGAGAATGCTGAATTTTTCATTAAATCAGTTATTGAGAGGGGTATGGATAATGATGTTGGAAAAATTCATTTAAAAACAATTGAAGATATTTTTGATAATGTAGAAAATTTTGAAAAATTGATTCTTAGTGATATAGATGAAGAGAAAACTCCTTTGAAATTTGAGTTTAAAGATTTTTATTTAAAGGCTAAAAACAACAATTGGGAAGAGGTTATATATGATTTTAAATACTTAAAACTTAGTAGAGAATCAAACGAAATAATTACAATGAGATAATGGATTTTTACAAATTGGATACTAAATCTTTATAACAGCCCATAAACAGTAAGGAGAAACTTTCTGTATCGGGAAATAGTCAATCTCTACAAACCCTTATGAATACTGCGTTTAATATTATGGTAGATTTCATCCTTAACCCTAAATATTTTCCGTTTCGGGAGCTGACCCCAAAAGTATAAACAAGCTATCCGAAAATCCGGATAGCTTGATTTAAAAAATTACTACTTGATAATGAATTCTTGCAAAACTTTTTCCAAATTAGATTTTAATAAATCCATATTGGTGTCCAGTTTTCGTTTCTTCACAACTTCTGCAAGCAAATCCATTTTCTGCAAAATAGATTGTTTTAAAAATTCATACCTACCTTCTTCTGTTTTATTGAAGAAATTTTCATCATTTACGATGATAGGAATGCCTATAGCTTTTTCATTCTTGCGATAGGATTCTATTTCTTTTATATATTGGAGCTCTGTTATATATGGCTTTACATGAAATTGAAATAGAGCTAATTCTAAATCATTGCCATAATCTTTCCAGTGAAGCTTTTTCAGTTCTTTACTAATGCCTTTTTCTCCCCAAATGTAAGGTCTAAATGCTTCCGATATTGCTGTAAATTCATTTTCTTTTAAGTTAGGATCAAATCCAATTTTCATAAAGCAACCTAATATATTTGTATTCTCTTCCATGTTTCTATATTAATGATTATTTTTATTCCAAGGTCCTTTGTTAATTTGATTCTCATTAAATTCCCAATCCCATGCGTCTTTCCTATTTTCGAATTTCTTGATAGGCTCCATATATTTATCCTGCATAAATTTTTGAGTATATCTCGTTTCTGGTATTTACTTAGAAGTAATTCCATTTTTTAAAATGCTTAATAAATCCTGCTCATTGTTTGTGGAATTCATTTCAGTTAATACTTTATCATTTATGAGTTCTTTCAACTGAACAAGCCTGTCATTATCCGCTATGTCTGATTCTAGACTCAATAAATAGGTTATTCTCATATTTTCTGATATTCGTATATCTTCTAAATTGCTTGCTGAACTTAAACGATTATCTACATGATTTACAAAACCGTTTAATGGTAACCTATTTATTACATAACCATAATTAATATAAAATGAATTATTATACTGGGATTTTTGAAGATTAATTATCTTATTAATTTCTTCTCCATTCATTACCCAATTATTACCCTTCCTTTTAAATCCAGCCGTAATAAATATGTCATCTAAAAGTTTGATCAATTCTTGTTTTTCGATAAATCTCTTTTTAACAATAAACCTCTAAACATGTTTATAATTTCTTAGACTTAAAAGCACTTTATAAAAAAGGGCTACCCCGCAAATACAGGCAGCCCCTGATTTAAAAGTATGTGTTTTATAAATAGTTACTTTAAAAGTCTATTTAACTCTTCATTTACAGCAGGCGTAATATGAATTTCTTTACGCTTTTCCAGTTCTAAAAGTCCCGAAATAGATAATGCTCTTTCTGTAAAAGGAGTAATGAATTCAGTGAAAAATTGTTCTAATCTATTTTTTCTTACCTGATCATTCATTGGTTCATCAAAATTAAATAAAGATCTATATTCAGACGGTTGCCTTCTTGAAACATTTCCTATCTCTTTTTTTACCAAATCTTTATTTCTAAAATAATTATTACCAAACATACCCTGAACATAAATTTTAATATTCAATTCAAAATATTCTCCATAGTTTGATTTCTGTAAATCAAGTACTACGATACTTTCAACTCCATCATTAAACCAACCTCCAAAAGCACTTTCAAATCCATTATTTTTTGCTATTTCTCCGAATATTTCTTTAAATTCTTTACTGTTCATAATTATTTTTTTATACAATAAAGCCTACAAGTACGCCTTAGCATGTTATAGTAAATTAAAGTTTCTCCTTACTAATCCTGGAATCATATCTCCGGCTCCTTTTTTAACTCTTTTAAAATGTCCATAATATTAATTTTACTATTTAGAACTATTTTATTCAGGTAAGGAATAGGGTGAAAAACAGGTGATATGTTTTCATACCGCCTGAAATAATGCTTATGCTATCCCTTATATCTCAAATCATAATTTGTTGAACGCCTTGCGTCCTCTACTAAACGCCAACCTTCTTTTAGTTTTTGTTCTGCATTCGGACCAATCCATTCCATAAAATCATATTTCTTAAAAGATTTTTTAATCTTTTTTATAAGTTCTTTATAGGTAGATTCTGAAAATGAGTTTTCGTTAACATAAGCAGTCCTACTTACGACCAATATATTTTCTTTTTTTGTATAAATACCTCCTAATCTCAGTTCTATACTTTGAAGATTTTTCATTGGATCAACCGCATATAAAATACCTCCTTTTCTTTGGGGAATATCTCGAACGATAACCTCATTACTTTTTTCCATTATCATTAAGCTATTTTGAGATGATCCATAGTATGGATTATCAATATATCCTAAGTCTAGAATTTCCTCATATGATTCATAAATAGTGGGAATATTATATTCAAATAGACCTGTCAATACATATTTTATATCAAATATAGATTCTATATGGGATAATATTGGAATTAAATCTTCTTTTGTTGCATAAAACATTAATTGTTTGCCTGCCATAATTATTTCTTTTTAGGTATTAATAATAAATGTTCTCCTGGTTGAATTTGGGTTCTTATTCTTATCGCATTTCTCAATTCTCTTGCATTAGGAGTAACACCATCCTTCAATACATCTACCGTATTTATCCTTAATGTAGGGTATTTAGGATGCGTAGCAGTAATATCAAGATAAGAGCCTCCTTTTCTTCCTCCATTCAAAGGCTTGAGATGTTCTTCTTTAAAGCCTCTTTGCCCTCCAAATTCTATTTTATATCCTCTACTTTCCAACGTTGATGAAATTTCAGATATTTGTGCTCTTGTCTCTGCATTTCCCAGCCTTCCTTTACTGCTTGTATAATTCCCTTCGTATATTTTTTGAGGTCCTTCCTTATATATTGGAACTGGCTGCTCATTGACAAGATTGTAGCCGGCAAGTTGATCAACACTCTCACCAATATCTCCAATTACCACAGGGGTTGTTTTCACTGGAGTTATTCCTACCGTAGTAGTTTTCGGGGTGTTATTGAAGGTCCATGCACTTCTACCTTCAGCAATAGGAGCGCCCTTTAATATTGTTCCTTGCGGAGCACCTATTTCAGCCGCCTTTATATTTTTGACAATCTGCCCTCCAGCTCCTAATAGTGCGCCTCCAGCACCTCCTATAGCGGCTCCTGACAAACCGCCCATTATGGTTCCTTCTATTACATTTTCACCAAACATTACTGCGGTAGCAAATCCACTAAGAGCACCAGCGGTCGTAAATAATTCTTTTAATTTTTCAATTCTTAAAGAATCATCTAATGGATTATCAAAGTCAAATATTCGTCTATATTGATCTGTTTCATTTTCATTTATATCTCCTATTGGACTTTTTATTAAGTCTTTTGAAAGGAGTATAAATTCTCTCAACATACATTCGGATAAAAAAGGTAGATCAACGAAAAAGGAAAATATAGCACAATCAACTTTTTATCTATTAAAATAATATTATGATAGATTTCATCCTTAACCCTAAATATTTTCCGTTTCGGGAGCTGACCCCAAAAGTATAAACAAGCTATCCGAAAATCCGGATAGCTTCATTTAAAAAATTACTACTTGATAATGAATTCTTGCAAAACTTTTTCCAAATTAGATTTTAATAAATCCATATTGGTGTCCAGTTTTCGTTTCTTCACAACTTCTGCAAGCAAATCCATTTTCTGCAAAATAGATTGTTTTAAAAATTCATACCTACCTTCTTCTGTTTTATTGAAGAAATTTTCATCATTTACGATGATAGGAATGCCTATAGCTTTTTCATTTTTGCGGTAAGATTCTATTTCTTTTATTTGCTGTAATTCAAGTGGACTGAAGTTCACATAGAATTTAAACAGAATAAATTTTATATCCCTTCCGTACTTCTCATACTTTAGCTTCGCCAGATCATTACTAATACCTTTCTCATTAAATATGTATAATTTAAAGTCATTAGCTAAATCAAGTTTCTCTTGTTCGCTTAATTTGGGATTATAGCCGATACTGAAGAAGCATCCCAAAATATTATTATCTGTATTTTCCATTGTATTAATGATTATTTTTATTCCAAGGCCCTTTATTTACCTGATTTTCATCAAACTCCCAATCCCAAGCAGCTTTTCTATTTTCAAATTGTTTGACGCGTATCATAAATTTATCCTGCATAAATTTTTGAGTATATCTCGTTTCTGGTATTTGCTTAGAAGTAATTCCATTTTTCAAAAAGGTACCATCATTTGAGTAAAGCTTATACCCCCACGTTGGTCTAACGCTTTTCAATGAATTTCCATGAACAACGTCTGTAGATTTAGCAGCAAAAGTCTTAGTAAAATTGTTCTTACCTTGATAGCTAAATTTAGGCGTTTCCTTATATATTGGCACTTTGGCAGCTCCCTCATCAACAAGCTGGTAACCAACAACTTCATCAGCGTATCCACCATTAACTTCTCCAACGACAAGGTTCCCCGTTTGTGGTTTTAGCGCTGTTACCCCTACAGTGGTAGTTTTCGGTGTATTATTTAAAGTCCATGCGCTTCTACCTTGAGCAATAGGAGCGCCCTTTAATATTGTTCCTTGCGGAGCACCTATTTCAGCCGCCTTTATATTCTTGACAATCTGCCCTCCAGCTCCTAATAGTGCGCCTCCAGCACCTCCTATAGCGGCTCCTGACAAACCACCCATCATGGTTCCTTCTATTACATTTTCCCCAAACATTACTGCGGTTGCAAATCCGTTGATAGCACCTGCAGCAGCTCCTCCAGATGCTCCGGCAATGGCTCCTCCTAAAAGACCTCCCTGTATTCCGGATGATGCGGCTGCGGTAAGAGCAGCAGAACCTACAGCGGCTCCAACCCCTCCGGTAAATGCTCCTACGGCAGCACCCATTGCTATTTTCCCCCAGGTAGCTCCCCAATTCCATTGTACAGGGTTCCATGAGCCATTGGCTTTTACTCCTGTTAAGTAGCCTCCTACAACTGCTCCTACAAGGATCCACGCAAACTCTCCATTAGGATCATTATAGATCATTGGATTATTCATCACATACCCGTACCTGTTGTAGATTTGGGTATTAAAAGGATCCTGGATATTTTCGTCCGCATTCAGAAATCTTCTCAGCAGTGGGTCGTAGAGTCTTCCGTTCATGTGGATAATTCCCACGTCTATAAAGTGCTCATGTCCGGTATAGCCTCTGTCTATAAGCATTCCTTCGGAATTGTTTATCAGAATGGCTATATTTTCTTTACCAACAGCTAATTTACTTTTTCCGATACGAAGATGGGTTAAGTTGCCCCATGCATCAAAATGCCTTTGCTCAAGCATTTTTCCGGCTTCATCACTAATAGCTAAGATACTTCCCAGATAGTCTTTATGCAAAAAATTAAATGATCCGTTACTATCATCAAAGTTTTTCAAAAATACAATATTACTCTCATATGCATTCCCCTCAATATAAATGATGTGTTTTTCTTTTCCAGTTATATTGTTTTTTACTACTTCAAAGCTTCCTTCTTCGCTGTATAGCTTGGTGAATTCTCCGTCATCTTCCGGATTAAAAACTCCTTTACACGTCACCCTTTGTCTCATACCGGTCAGTCCATACTGAAATGCTACAGAACCTTTTTCCCCAGCAATATATACCGGGTCATTATTCTCATTGTAAAGAACAGTCTGAACAAGATCCTGGTCATAATTTTCCATTCCCTCATTGTTTAGAGTCATTCCGGTCGCCTGATATATTTTGTCTGCATTTTCATACTTGATGTTTCCAACCTGATCATTTTCCATGATTCTTCCTTTTACATCATATGTATTTCTATTGGTAGAAGGCTTAAGTCCTGTCACCGGATCGGTCCAGTTTACCAGGCGGTTGTTATCATCATAATCAAAATATTCAGTTTCAATAGTTCCCGATTTTCTGCTTTTGAGTTCATTTCTAATAGCATCAAAGGTGTAAGAAATATTAAGAATATTCGGTTTTAAAGATGAGGAGTGATTGACATTTGCCAAAAATCCATTACCATCATATTCATTATTAATCTCAGCCGCTCCCAATTTAGCCTTTACGAGCAGTCCTTTTGCATTGATTTCTTTCAGCTCCCATAAAACTTTCCCTGAAGTCTTATCCTTAACCTGATACAACTCACCATTCCATGCATTGTACAGATTTTCTACAGCAACATTGGTTGTTACTGTGGAAGTCTGTATTGCTTTTTCATATGAGCTTATCCTTCCATTGTTGTCATAAACAATATTTTTGTCTGAGAAATATGCTTCAGGGGTCTCCTGGAAAGAGGAAACTGTCCTTCCCTGAGGGTCATAGTTTATTGTGTAAATATATTTTTTACCATTGGAGATTCCTGCTTTTTCATTGAGTCTTCCCTTATTATTATAGGAAAAACTCATCATCTTTTCAGTTTGGTTACCCGTGGTAGATTTCTCCTCTAGGCTGATAAGTTGTCCCAGGGTATTATACTTATATCTTTTCTCACCTCTTGGGCTTTTAACTCTTGAAAGTGATCCCATATAACCAAGGTACTGATATTCATATACCCCGGTAGAAGGGTCTTCTACCCGTATTTTATTCCCCCAGTCATCATACTTGGTGGTCACAATATGCTGTGCGTATTTGGCCTGGATCTGCTGGCCTTCGGCATTGTAAGAAAACTGTACCGTACCTCCCTTATCGGTTGATGATATGACATTTCCTAAAGCATCCATTGTCTGGGAAGTTGTCCTTCCGTAATCCAGTGGACTGGTTTCCTTTACCGTTGTAGTAAATCCTGATATGATAGTCTCTGTTTGTTTTCCGGTAAATGCTGTACTCTTTACCTTTGGCGGAAATACGGTATCATCATAAACAAAAGTATTCCAATAGCTGGCAGACTGCCCTTCAAAATAAGGCTCTGATTCCTTGAGTTTCCTACCCAATATATCATATTGAATGTCTCTAGACACATATTGTCCCTGTGTAAAGGCTTTGGAAGATGTTTTATATTCCTGTCCCAGCTTATTGGTATAAATTTTTGAAACATCACCATCAGGATCATTGCGGGTAATCATTTCATTGTACTGGTTGTCTTTAGCGTACTTGTAAGTCGTTGTTCCTGCAAGGCTGGAAGCAGAACTTACCAGCTTACCCCACACATCAAAGGTATTGGCTAAAGTGTTGCCATCCGGATCTGTTTGGGTTAGTATCTGCCCTAGACTGTTGTAGGTAAACTGCGTTTCTCGTCCTAGATTATCAGTTTTTTTAACAATAAACCTTCCTGTAGAATCATACGCATCTTTCTGAGCTTTTGAATTCCCATCAATACCAGATACCGTTTTTTTGAATATAATGTTTCCAAACCCATCATAAGAATATCCTTCAGTCACTGCTTGGGTTGTATTATTTCCAGGGAAAAACTGGCTGCTTTTTAAAAGGTTATTCTCATAGGAATAAGTAGTAAAGGTATTTTGTATATCACCATAAGCTTCCGTTTTTTCAGCCTTATTGGTAGGTCTTCCTAAATAATAGTCTTTTCCTGTACCCCAGATATTATGGGCATAGTCGAACTCTGTGGTAGATACAGCGTAACCGTAATTGGTACTCACTTCTATTTTGGAAGGCAGATAATAGTTTTCATAAGTCGTTACTTTTTGAGTGATTGTCCCGGTTAAGAAATCTTTTGTTTTGGTAAACTTAGGAACAATTGCCGTAACAATTTTGGATTGATATCCCGAAGGTACAGAAGTAACTACCTGACCGTTCAGCAGCTTATCTGCTTTATATTCTACAGATT
The DNA here is from genome assembly GCF_057799275.1 of Chryseobacterium sp. 14P4.3.2. NCBI lineage: Bacteria > Pseudomonadati > Bacteroidota > Flavobacteriia > Flavobacteriales > Weeksellaceae > Chryseobacterium > Chryseobacterium sp. 14P4.3.2. The sequence goes on along the minus strand of NZ_JBYOKO010000015.1, from coordinate 2,531 downwards.
CAAAGCTTAACAGCTGGGTATTATTCTCTGAAATATCTGCCGGAAAAATAATACTTTCATTGTTCGTTCTAATGCTCCATTCTTTTACTGGCACTCCATCCAAAATTGGATCTATTTGTGATCCCGACCATATTTTGGTGTTTTCAAAACCTTCAGCATACCATGATGAACGGGCGATTTGATGAAAACCCAATAATTTTTTTCCTTGCAGATTTCCTATAAGCCCTCTGTAACGGAAATCCTGCTTTCTTCCTTCTTCTGCAAGCTGGGAAACGGCATAGGCCTGATCGACCCTGCCCATGGAGTAGTAAGGATAAAGCTCCTTCTTTTCTTTCTTATAAAAATCAGGAGTAGTTGTATTACCGGGAACTACTTCCAGGTATTTTACAGAGGTAGTTACGCCTCCCTGGGTAATTGAAGCCACTCTTGCTAACTCAGAAACAGCAGTAGGTCCTTTTATTTTTTTTAGGAACTGCTTCCAGTATAAAAAAACATTGTAATAATTATTCCCGGATTTTATAGAATTGGTAATTGGAGTAAACAGCGTAAGATCCAACAGGTCCTGAATCTCATACTGCGGGCTTTGGAATGACCAGTTGGAAGTAAAATTAGGAGTTCCGTTAACGTCAGATCCATTAGCCAATTTAGCACTTATCGTATACCCGAAATTCCTATAGTTGGTATTAAACATATTGATTTGATTATAGGAAAACACCTGAACAATATCAGATTTCCCATCTTTATTCATGTCCGTAACCGAAAAGAAATATTGCTTTGCAAATTTGGCATAATTACCGGTCATTTCCTTTTGGAACTTCCTGTAGGTAAAGAATTTCTTCTTCAGGAAAGGGACAAACCCATTGTCTACTCCTATGTAAAATCTCCAGTCGTCAGGTTTTCCTATGGCATAATCTGTAACAGGAATCGCAAAGTCAAGCTTTCCATCGCCATTATAATCTCCGTATAAGACCGGAAATTCAGGGTCTTTAGTTTCAAGCAGGTTTCCGGAAAACCTTATTTTTTGCTGGTACTGCGTAGCGTCATATTTTACAAACTCAAAAACGGTATACTGTGAATCAGAGACATTGATAATTTCCACTTTTCCATCTCCGTCTATATCCAGATACTTCCGTTCCTTATAAATATTTTCATTGATTCCCGGAGCGAGCAGCAAGGAAATTAATGGAATAGCTGGATTTTTAAGGTCTACAATCCCCTTTACATTAAATCCAGCCGGAGCTCCATCATCAAGAAAGGCATCAGGTATGCCATCCCCGTTGAAATCACCTACTTCAAGGATTAAATTATCACCTGAACCGTGAAATACTGTATTACCCAGACTTTTATCGAATACTTTTACAAAATCATTATTTCTAAAAATATAGCCATAAATTCTGCTGTCTTTATATTCAACAATCCCATTCCCGTTATACACTTGTCCCTCTTCATCTAATAATGTACTGACTACTTTAGCATTACCGGCAAAATTTTTACCTGTAGAAACAGTTGAAAAAGTCTCATTGAATGCACCCAGCTTTACTGTACCGTTATTCATCAGAAAATCCAGATAAGAATCTCCGTTGAAATCCCCTACCAACTTAACATCATTAAAAGGCTCAGGCTCCGCAGTATACTCTGCATAAGAAGAATTTACCATAGGAGGATAGTTGAAAGTTACAGGATTCGCAGGTTCATTATTGGCATTATACTCAGTAATTTTTCCAGCAAACTGGTAATTGGTTCCATTACCTGTATACTCTATGCTGTATCTCTTAAACTGATTATTACCTGTAATTACTTTTACCTCGGAAAGAATCTTGTTTTGGTAAGATCTGAGTCCTTGTACATAAGATTCTTCTTTTAAATCTCTGTCATTGTAGGTGAACTGTATGGTGTTCATGTGAGGCGTGTTCATATCCTTATTACCACCCCACCTTATGCTGCTTATCAGGGCAGCACCAGTTCCCTGTACATAATTGTATGAAATATAATTTCCCTGTGGATCTTGCCATTCACTTATATTATATTCAGTTGGAATTCTGGCATCTGCACTACGGCCATACCAGGCCTGAGAACCGTCCTCAAAAGTCACTTCCCAATATTCCGGACCATACCATCCAGCGGCAGTTCCTATAGATTTAAATTTCGCATTGGAATATTTCTCTGTTACATACTGAGCGCCGTCTTTACCATATTCTCCTGATTTGAGTACCAGTCTTTTACCATTAAAACTGTAATAATCAGAGAAGTCCATCTGAAGTCCTTTTACCTCTCCGGTATTTTCTATGTTTTTAGATGTTCTGCTGATTGTGGTTATTCCTGAAATTCTCCATCCATATCCAGCTATACCATTACCTGATTCACTGTTGTAAACCAAACTAATCTGTGGTGATACTGATTTTATTCCCGGAGGAAGGTCCAGGGGCAATGAAAACTGCAGCTGTCCAACTCTGTTTACTTCAATATTTCCTTTAGTATCATGGAAATTCTGGGCAAAGCAGAACACTGAAATTAAAGATAATACGAGCGAT